>BNHL01000001.1:1937500-2237500 GCA_015472025.1 Cytophagales bacterium WSM2-2 | reverse complement strand
GAACTGGTTCTTGCGAAGACTTGTGAAAGGAGAAATACCAGTTTGGTTTTGATTGGTATAAGACACCCTTACACTGTAGTTGTCGTCAGCTTTACCTAAACTGATGTTAGAGATTGAATTAACAGCTGTTCCGTAGAAATCACGAACGTTGTTGGGTTGAGGAGTAAGCTTAGCAGTCTGTCCGCTGTACTTTGATCCGGGAGCCCATGCATACCACGGGATATACTCCTGGCCTACCATGCGAGGACCCCAACTTGAATCATCCTCATAGTCAGGATAATACTTTCCGTCAAGTGGTTGCCAATCCGTTGGCATGCCCGGCTGATAGGTAAATTTCTGAAGGTCGCTGAAAACACCACCTGCATAACTGTTTTGATAGTGTGGAAGGATATACACTTTATCAGCCATCGTGCTGTTCGTAATTTCAATTCCCAGAGCACCTTTTTTTGCTCTCTTCGAAGTCAACTGAATTACACCATACTCACCACGCTGGCCATACAATGCAACCGCCTGAGGTCCTTTGAGTACGTTAACACTCTCGATATCGTCATTGTTGATATCTATAGGGTTGGCAATCGGAGTTCCGTCCAATACATACAATGGGTTACCATCGTTCAGTGAACCTGCACCGCGGATACGGATATCAGTATTGCTTCCCAACTTAGAACCTGCCTGGCTTCTGATTTGTACACCAGCAACTTTACCAGCCAAGGCATCAGTAATGTTGTTGGCACGAGCCATAGTAAGTTTGTCTGCATTGATTTGCTGAGTGGCGTAAGAAAGCGTTTTAACTTCCTGCTTGATGTTAAGAGCAGTAACCACTACTTCCGAGAGCTGAGTTACATCCAGACCGAGCGCAATATCAACTACACTACGGTCACCGATCTCAATGTCTTCAGTCTTGAGACCGATAAATGAGAACAAAAGAGCTCCTCCACCGGCAGGTACAGACAGTGTATACTTACCTTCTGCATCGGTCACTGTTCCTGAGGTCGTCCCTTTAATCACAACGTTCACACCAGGCAATGGGGTATTATCCTCTTTGGATACCACTTTGCCCGAAACCACTCGATCCTGTGCCCAGACACTGAGCGCAAAACCGAATGAGAAGCACATTAGTAAAAACTTCTTCATAGGTTAAGGTTTAAGTTTAGTTTAAGTTTTAGAATGGAAAATTAAGTGGAAATTACCGAAAACAAAATTCGGCCTAAAAAAAATACACAATGATAATCAGGGTAGTTACAACCAAATTCCAAATATTATTTTGTGGTATGTAGTATTTACTGATTAATCTCATCTACTTATCGATCAATAGTTTATATACCCCAAATTATACTACTGTCACCCCTCTTTGGGGCACCTCATAGATTAAGTCAATTATTTTTCATGGATAGCAAGAGAATGCCCCATTTGGTGTTAATTTTTTGCGCCCTATTCAGCGAAGACATCCCATTTAGGCACCAAAAAAAGAGGCGCATGAGTCTTAGCTCATGCGCCTCTTTAAAAATCTAAATGTTAACTAGAAGTATTAGATAGGTAATTCTTATGCTTCTGCCACAACAGAAACAAACGATCTGTCGGCTCTTCCTTTTTTGAAAGCCACCACACCGTTAGTCAACGCAAACAAGGTATGATCTTTACCTATGCCTACATTCTTGCCAGGATGGTGTTTGGTGCCGCGCTGACGCACAATAATATTGCCAGCTACAACCTTCTGACCTCCATAAACCTTGATTCCAAGTCTTTTGCTTTCCGACTCGCGACCGTTCTTTACTTTACCTTCACCTTTCTTGTGTGCCATATCTTAATCAGAATTTAAGATTCAAAATTTAACTTGTTTGGAAATTATCCGATGCTTTCAATTTGCACCTTGGTGTATTGCTGACGATGACCGTTCTTCACAGCATATCCTTTACGTCTCTTCTTTTTGAAGACGATCAGCTTGTCCCCTTTTACATGTTCCAGAATTTTTCCGGAAACCTTCGCCCCTTTAACTAAGGGTGATCCTACCTGAACTGCGCTGCCGTTATCCAGCAAAAGCACTTTATCAAAACTCACAGCTGAGCCTGCTTCACCCTCAATTTTCGGGGTGTAAACGTATTGATCCTTTGCTACTTTCAGTTGCTGACCGGCAATGTCTACAATCGCGTACATAGTTCCTTTTTTTAAAAATGGGAGTGCAAAGATAAGGCATTCACCTTGAAATGCAAGCCCGCGCTTTGCAAAAGCTCTAAAAGATTCATTTTTATGCTGATTTAGGAGGTTTTTAGCATTTTCAGTTAATCTATTTGCATCGATTTTTGCGCAAAACCCGCGTACCTCCCAGCCTACAAAAAAAACCTCCAACAATAAAGTACAGAGCCGAAAAAAAAGTCGAAAAATTTTTCGTTTAAACCACGGTGCCGGTAATCGTCATCTAAGTCGATGACAGTGAAATGTTTTTCAGAAAAAACACGGTGTTGATAACTCGTTTTGTCCCATTACGGTAGTTAATGTCACTTTGAATTTCCTGCTTCATTTAGAATCTTTGTTCACTGTATTTTAGGGAGAATATCCTCTCAAAAAATCCAGCACTACCCTAAATACTAAAAAATATTGGAATCGCTGAAGCGTTGGCCTCTTCTGCGGTCGCATACCTATCAAAATATTTCCACATGAATGAATCCACACAAGAACCCATTCTCAAAGAAAACAAAGACCGTTTTGTCCTTTTCCCCATCCGCCACCATGACGTCTGGAAGTTTTACAAGCAGGCTGAAGCCAGTTTCTGGACAGCTGAAGAGATCGACCTGAGCCATGACCTTAAAGACTGGCTCAATCTGAACGATGGCGAACGTCATTTCGTCACTCATGTGCTTGCCTTTTTTGCCGCAAGCGATGGAATTGTCAACGAAAATCTAGCAGAACACTTTGTTTCTGAAGTACAGTATACAGAAGCTAAATTTTTCTATGGCTTTCAGATCGCCATCGAGAATATCCACTCAGAAACATATTCTTTACTAATCGACACTTACGTCAAGGACGCAAAAGAGAAAGACAAACTCTTTCATGCTATCGATACTATGCCTTGCGTAAAGAAAAAGGCCGATTGGGCATTGCGTTGGATCGATCAGGGAAATTTTCAGGAGCGATTAGTTGCTTTTGCTGCGGTGGAGGGAATTTTCTTTTCAGGATCATTTTGTTCCATCTTCTGGTTGAAGAAGAGAGGATTGATGCCTGGGTTAACTTTTTCTAATGAACTGATTTCACGTGATGAAGGTTTACATTGTGATTTTGCTTGTCATCTTTATACGAAACACGTTGTCAATAAATTAACGACAGAACGCGTAATTGAAATCATCAAAGATGCAGTAGAAATCGAAAAAGAATTTGTGACAGACGCTTTGCCTGTGAATTTGATCGGAATGAATTCAGCTCACATGTGCCAGTATATTGAATTTGTTGCCGATCGATTGATCAATGAGCTCGTTGGCAAGAAAGTTTATGGAGCCACGAACCCATTTGATTTCATGGAGATGATTTCGTTGCGTGGAAAAACCAATTTCTTTGAGAAGCGTGTAGCCGAATACCAGAAAGCTGGTGTTATGAAAAGCACTGAAAAAGAAACTTCACCAAAATTTTCGTTGAACGAAGATTTTTAAATACATTCGATTACTTTTTAAACTTCCACTAAAACAACCCATTTAAGCAATGCTCGTACTCAAGCGTGACGGACACAGGGAGTCCGTTAAGTTCGATAAAATCACCGCCCGCATTGAAAAACTCTGCTACGGTTTAGATCCCAAATTTGTCAACCCGGTAGAAGTGGCGATGAAAGTTATCAATGGCCTGTATGATGGCGTGTCCACATCAGAACTTGATAACCTCGCAGCAGAAATTGCTGCATCCATGACCACACGTCATCCTGACTTTGCAAAGCTTGCCGCACGAATCGCTGTAAGCAACCTGCATAAAGTCACCAGCAAGTCGTTCTCAAACACCATGAAGCGGCTTTACACGTATGTCGATTCAAAGACTGGCCAAAATGCTCCCTTGATATCCAAGGAAACATGGAAGGTCATTCATGATAACGCTGCTGAGTTGGATGAAGCAATCATCTACGACCGTGACTTCAGTTATGACTTCTTCGGTTTCAAAACCCTGGAACGCTCTTACTTGATGAAAATTGATGGTAAGGTAATTGAGCGTCCCCAGCACCTGCTTATGCGTGTAGCTGTAGGTATTCACGGGGAGGATATTCCTGCGGCAATTGAAACTTATCATTTGTTGTCAGAGAAGTGGTTTACACACGCCACTCCAACTTTATTCAATGCAGGAACGCCTAAGCCGCAACTTTCATCATGCTTCTTGCTGACAATGAAAGACGACAGCATCGATGGCATCTACGATACTTTAAAGCAAACAGCAAAAATTTCGCAGTCCGCTGGTGGTATTGGACTCAGCATTCACAACGTACGTGCGAAAGGATCTTATATCAAAGGAACGGGTGGAACTTCAAACGGCATCGTGCCCATGCTCCGCAACTTTGACATGACCGCTCGTTATGTTGATCAAGGCGGTGGAAAACGCAAAGGAAGCTTTGCAATCTATCTTGAACCCTGGCATGCTGACATCTTTGATTTTCTTGATCTGAAGAAAAATCATGGCAAAGAAGAAATGCGCGCCCGTGATCTTTTCTACGCCATGTGGATTCCTGATTTGTTCATGAAGCGCATTGAGAACAACGAGATGTGGTCGCTCTTCTGCCCTAACGAAGCTCCAGGCTTAGCTGATTGCTATGGCGATGATTTTGAGCGTCTTTATGAAAAATATGAGAAGGAAGGAAAATTCCGCAAACAGATAAAAGCGCAAGATCTCTGGTTTGAAATCCTGGAGGCACAAATTGAAACAGGTACTCCGTACATGTTGTATAAAGATGCGGCTAACAAAAAATCAAATCAGAAGCACTTAGGCACAATCAAGTCGAGCAACTTGTGTACTGAAATCATCGAATATACTTCTCCTGATGAGGTTGCCGTTTGTAACCTGGCTTCAATTGCACTGCCCAAGTTCGTAACAGAGGACGGTAAATTTGATCACCAGAAATTGTATGAAATCACGAAAGTGGTGACACGCAATCTCAACAAGGTGATTGATATCAATTACTACCCGGTAGAAGAAGCCCGTACCAGCAACATGCGCCACCGCCCTATCGGTATCGGTGTGCAAGGTCTGGCTGATGCTTTCATTATGCTACGTATGCCATTCGATTCTGAAGAAGCACGTGGTTTGAACAAGGATATTCACGAAACCATCTACTTTGCTGCCATGGAAGCATCCATGGAACAGGCGAAACTGTATGGTTCTTATGAAACATTCAAAGGATCGCCTTCATCGAAAGGAATTTTCCAATTCGACATGTGGGGTGTAACTCCTGACAGCGGCCGCTGGGATTGGGAAAATCTGAAACGCGAAGTAAAACAGCACGGTTTACGCAACTCTTTACTGGTTGCTCCTATGCCTACTGCTTCCACTTCACAGATTCTTGGTAACAACGAATGCTTCGAGCCTTACACTTCGAATATCTATACTCGCAGAACACTGTCTGGCGAATTCATTATTGCCAACAAGCACCTGATGAAAGACTTGATCAGCCTTGGCTTGTGGAGCGAATCGATGCGTCAGAAGCTCATCGGAGCTAACGGATCTGTGCAGTCAATTGCCGAGATTCCTCAGAATATCAAGGACATCTATAAAACCGTTTGGGAAATTTCTCAAAAGGCAATTATTGATATGAGTGCTGACCGTGGTGCGTATATCTGCCAGTCACAGAGCCTGAATATTCACCTGACCAACCCGAATTTCGGCAAGCTTACTTCTATGCACTTCTATGCATGGAAGAAAGGTCTGAAAACGGGCATGTACTACCTGCGTTCTACTGCTGCTGCCGATGCAATCAAATTCACACTTGATAAATCCGCCATGCAGCAACCTGCTATGGAAAATGCATCCGTAATTGGAGAAGTTGTTGCAGCTTCGGTTCAGTCTGAAACACAACAATCGCTTCAATACGAACAACGACCTCTTGCGGATTACGAGCAAAAAATGTCAGACATGGCATGTTCCCTCGACAACCCGGATGCGTGCGAAGCTTGCGGAAGCTAAATTTTAAAAGATAAAAAAATAAAACCCGGTGATGAGCCGGGTTTTTTGTTTACTTATAGTTTCTTTAACTGAACTTCCTTTGAACAACCGCGATGAACTCTTCGTATTCTTCGCTTTCTTTATCCCAGTGCGGATAATTTTCGCTAATAAAATGAGATGCCTGCCGAAGCGAGTCCAGGCTATCTAACCGTTCTATAGCTTCCGTAAAAATTTCAAAGTCTCCCGAGAAGAGCATTTTGGTGAACATGAATTTCTGATTGATTGTCAGGCTGTCTTTGATTCGAAATTCACTTTTCTTTTCCCCATTGCTCGATACCGCAATCGCTGGCTTCACCTGTTCTTTAACGACCGGCTTTGCTTCTCTTACCTCCCCGGTTTCAAACAGACTTTCTATTGTCAGAGGTACAACCTTTGAAAAAGCTGCCAGGTAGCCGTCTATGTCTTCCGGAGTAAAGTTTACTTCTTCCAGGATGTGATCGAGCATACCAAATGCTTCATTGCCCGTGACGACCTCCATTTTACGTGATTCCAATTTCTCTACCAGTTTTTCCAGTGGAGCCTTATTGATTTTCAGGTAACGCGTCTCGTCTTTCAATTCATCAACGCGTACAATTCCTTTTTTTTGATCGAGAACGTTGGCAAAGTAATCGTAGGGAGCGAGCAATAAAAAAAGTGTCCGTGCAACTGCGGCTTTCAGCAACGGCAAAAAATCATTCTTGGAAATTTGGATGTTGTTGGAGAGTGCATTTTTGAACTGCGAAAGTGATTGTTGTACCTCCGAAGCCTCATAGTTAAAATAAAGGCTTTTCCATTTTTCACTTTCTATATTCCACACACGCATCAGTTCATTGACTACCAGTAAATTCACCTGTTTGATTTCACTTAACGAAAGGATTTCCGGGCCACTGATCTTCTCTTTTTTATGAAAAAAAGAGTCGGCAAGCCTTGAGGCAAAGAAGTTGCTGTACTGATCGATTGCTTTGGTACTGATTTTATCTTCCATATAGGGATACCAACAGGTAAAGATAAACAATCAGCATCGGTTCGTGAAACACAAGCCGGTCGCACGACTATGCGGTATCTTTAAAATATTAAATTGCAGAATGTTTATAGAACCGCACATGGGTGGCCGGGAAAAAACCGGATGGATTGAGGTCATCTGTGGTTGCATGTTTTCAGGGAAAACGGAAGAATTGATCCGCCGGCTCAACCGGGCGTTAATCGCTCAACAGAAGGTGGAGATTTTCAAACCTGCAATAGACAAACGCTATCACGAAGAGAAAATTGTTTCTCATAGCGACCGTGCGATCAGGTCAACGCCAGTTGATTTTGCCAATGATATTTTATTGTTGGCGGGAGATTGTGATGTGGTGGGCATTGATGAAGCTCAGTTTTTCGATGAGGCGATTGTTGATGTTTGCAACACGCTGGCAAACCAGGGCAAACGTGTGATCGTTGCAGGGCTGGATATGGATTACAAAGGCAAGCCATTTGGTCCCATGCCTTTTTTATTAGCTATTGCCGAATTTGTGACTAAAGTGCATGCCATCTGCGCACAGACTGGAGAACTTGCATCGTTTTCTTTTCGTCTCAGCGAGAACAAGTCGCAAGTCATGTTAGGAGAGAAAGATGCGTACGAAGCCCGCAGTCGAAAGGCTTTTGTCGAAGGAATGAAAGCCACCATTGAGGCGAAGGATCAAAATTGAAATAGCGCAGCTTTAATAAACCTGTTGTAGAACAGTTCTGACTTTAATTCCCTCCCTCCAGATTCAATAATTAACCTTTCCCATTCAGGAAGTCGTTTGAGTTCTACCCCACTGGTGATTCGAAAGAAAAAATACATGACTCTCAGCATGCTTGCATGCCATCTTTTTTGATTAACGAAATCCGCGACAATCCACAAGCATGGAGTAGCATGCGACTTGGTTATTTTCATCAAGACTCCTCTAAGAGATTCATTAGAAAATAAATCCAGAAAGAATGCCGTAACAATTACGTCAAAACGGGTGCCTTCTGGAATATTGTCTTCAGTACCATGTATGAACTTTATTCTCTGTCCCTCCTCCACTCTTCTCCCGGATAATGAAATCATCTTTGAAGACGCTTCGATGTAACACACCTCAATCCCTGGCTTGATCTTAAAAAGTTCGGTCAGTAGTTGGCCGGAGCCACCACCGAGGATAAGAACTTTTGCGTCATCCGGAATTCGATTTAAGAAATACGTTTGTGAGTGGATTATACTCCTGCCAAATACCAATTTGGCAAGCCGGTCATAAATAGCTGCAATTTTATCAAAGCCGTTTAGCTTCATAAAAGATAGATCAATGGCAGCAGGAAAATGGCATCACCCAATAGCCGATAACGATCTCCAATCTCAAAATATTTCTTTCTTATGGAAATCAAAAGCAGGACGCCATTCATCAGTACCAAAATGACCTCGAACGGATTGTACCAAAAGACAATCTGACTTAATGAAAAAATTCCCTGAACGAGAAACAAAGCGATCAACGTTTGCAGCGTAGCTTTTTCTCCCATCATCGTGGTAAATGAGGTGCGATTATCCTGCTCATCATATCGTCTGTCAAACCAGGAAAATATTAACAGGTTGATGAATGCTGTAAGAATGAACTGGACAATGAGAATCATTTGCGATGAGGATATCACTTCATTTCTCAATGAAAGTGGTATCAGGAGAACTCCACCGGAATACAATAGCGCACCGAATAATTCCTTCAGCGACTGCAATTGACGCTGAAGAGCAAAGTACAGAACAACAATTGACGCTAGCACCAACCCTTCCATGAAAACTGCTTTGCGAATAAACAGCAGTTGAATTATGTCAACTATGATTGCAATAGTCAATAGGACTAAGAGCAAATTGAAGTGACGTTGATGAAAACGGTGACGTTCGGTAGAGGCGAGTTGTTTCACTTTTCTGGCATCAAGCAAGTGATCAGTAGTGTAGATGATCCAAACCGTAAGACCCAGTGATATCAACCCATACGGCAAAATAGTGATATCAAAAATGCGACTGAAGAACGAAGCACAGATTACAGCACCTGCTACAATATCCAAACTGAGAATATTCAATAGACGATAAAAACGGAATAAATTCTTCATAAAATAAGAATCCCGTCCTGTCTCGATAGCTATCGGGACAGGACGGGATTAAATATATTAAAATGTTTGTTAAGCTGATTTCAGAGCTTCCGCACCGGCAACAATTTCAAGGATTTCCTTAGTAATTGCCGCCTGGCGGGTACGGTTATAAGACAAACGGAGGTCTTTCAAAAGTTCACCTGCGTTTTCAGTAGCCTTGTCCATCGCTGTCATACGGGCACCATTTTCGGCTGCATTGCTGTCAAGAACGGATTTGAACAGCTGCACTTTCAGCGACTTAGGTATCAATCCGGAGAGAATCTCTTCCTGATTTGGTTGATAGATGTAATCAACGTCTTCTGTTTTCTTTCCTTGAGCGGGAGGAAGAACAGGCAGAAATTGTTCTATCCGCAATATCTGAGTAGCCACGTTTTTGAACTCGTTATATACGACTTCTATCTTGTCGTACTCACCTTTGCGGAAGCTGTCCATCAGGAACTGTGCCGCTTCTGAGACTTTGTCAAAAGATAAGTCCTGGAAGATCAACGAATAGTTGTTGACCACTGGAAAATTTCTCTTCGTAAAAAATTCTGACGCTTTTTTTCCGATAGGTAAAATCGTAACGTTCTTTTGTTTCAGCTGTGAAGAGTATTTTTCTTCGATCAGGCGGTTAACTGCTTTGAAAATTGAGCTGTTAAAACCTCCGCATAACCCGCGATCAGAACTGACTGCAACAATCAATACCTTCTTTTCTTCGCGCACGACACTATACCAGCCAGAACCATCTGTACCTGCAGCCGACAAATTTTGCAGAAGTCCATTCAGTTTTTGCGCAAATGGGCGCATCTGGATAATACGCTCTTGTGATTTACGCAGTTTAGCAGCCGCCACCATTTTCATGGCTTTGGTGATCTGTTGCGTGGAAACCACGGACGTAATTCTGCTTTTTACTTCTTTTAAACTTGGCATCTTTAAGTTGATTTGATAATTCGGTGATTGGTAATTCGAAAGAATCTACCAATCAATCAAATCATCGAATTAGTATTTTGACGCTAACTCAGTTGCTACTTTTTTTACTACATCGGCATCGGCATCTTCAAACTTACCTACCCGGAAATTTTCGAGCACCTGCTTATTCTGCACTTTCAGCAAGCCGAGGAATTCTTTTTCAAACTCCTTCATCTTGGTAACAGGTACACGGTCCGTATAACCACGGGTTGATGCGAGGATCATTGCTACCTGCTCTTCTACAGGAACAGGTGCATATTGAGGTTGCTTCAATACTTCCGTATTTCTACGACCACGTTCAATTGTCAATTTAGTTGCGGCATCGAGGTCAGAACCAAATTTGGCAAACGCTTCCAATTCGCGGAACTGCGCCTGATCCAACTTCAGGGTACCGGCCACTTTCTTCATTGACTTGATCTGTGCCGAACCGCCTACACGTGATACCGAAATACCTACGTTGATCGCAGGGCGGATACCAGAGTTGAACAAGTTGGTTTCAAGGAATATCTGGCCATCGGTAATCGAGATCACATTCGTAGGAATATAAGCCGACACATCATTAGCTTGAGTTTCAATAATCGGGAGTGCTGTAAGAGAACCTCCTCCTTTTACCAAGTGCTTAATGCTTGGAGGCAGATCGTTCATCTTTTTCGCAATCTCATCGTTGTTGATCACTTTCGCAGCACGCTCCAACAAACGTGAGTGCAAATAGAACACGTCACCAGGGTATGCTTCACGACCCGGAGGTCTTCTCAACAACAGGGAAACTTCGCGATAAGCCACTGCTTGCTTTGACAAGTCATCGTATATAACCAAGGCGGGCTTTCCGGTGTCGCGGAAAAACTCACCGATAGATGCTCCAGTGAATGGTGCAAAGAACTGCATCGGAGCAGGATCAGCTGCTGATGCTGAAACGATAACTGTATATGCCATCGCCCCTGCTTTTTCCAGTGTTGATGCAACACCTGCAACAGTTGAAGCCTTCTGACCTATGGCTACATAGATACAATATACTGGCTTGCCGGCTTCATAGAATTCTTTCTGATTGATGATCGTATCAATTGCCACAGCCGTCTTACCTGTCTGACGGTCGCCAATGATCAACTCGCGCTGACCACGGCCGATCGGAATCATCGCATCGATCGCTTTGATACCGGTCTGCAGAGGCTCATTTACCGGTTGACGAAAAATTACTCCCGGAGCTTTACGCTCAAGTGGCATCTCGTAAAGATCTCCTCCAATCGGGCCCTTACCATCGATAGGTTCGGCAAGTGTATTTACAACACGACCAAGCAATCCATTACCTACTTTTACGGAACCGATCTGGCGAGTACGTTTTACAGTGTCACCTTCCTTGATCTCCTTCGATTCACCCAAGAGTACAGCTCCCACGTTGTCTTCTTCCAAATTCAAAACAAGCGCTTTCACACCGTTTTCAAATTGAATCAATTCACCGGCCTGTGCCTGGGTAAGTCCGTAGATACGCGCAACACCGTCACCAACGGTAAGTACGGTACCTACTTCTTCGAGTTCTGCATCGGTGCGCGATTTAGAAAGTTGCTCGCGGAGGATTGCTGATATTTCTTCGGGTCTGATTTCTGCCATAATATCGTAGTCGTTATTAGTTGGTCGTTATTAAAATTCTTTCAAGTATGGATTTTCACTGAATTTTACTTTCAGTGATTTCAGTTTGTTCTTCACAGAAGCATCGATCTGGCGGTCGCCTACATTAAGGATAAATCCACCAATCAAATCTTTATCTACTTTTTCTATCAGTTCAACTTCCTTCTTGCTGCTCAGTTTTTTCACGATGGCCTCAATCTCACCCTTGAGTTTGCTGTCTACAGCTATCGTGGTCGTTACAGTCGCTTTTTCAATGCCTTTATATTCGTTATAGGCATTGTGGAATTCATGAGCAATTGCCGGCAATAAAGGTTCGCGGTTTTTTTTCGTGATGATCTCAATGATCGCCAGAGTGAGTGGATTTACTTTTCCTTTGAAAAGGGCTTCCAGAATGTCTTTCTTTTTTTCGTGCCTGATGATCGGGCTTTTCAACATATTCGAAAACTCGCGGTTAGTACGGCATACCTGATCGAACATCTGCATGTCCTTATGCACGACCTCCACTGCCTTTTGATCAATCGCCAGGCTAAGTAATGACTTTACGTACCTCGAAGCTACTCGTGAATCTGCCATTGGTTAGTTTAGCTTGAGGTCTTTAATCAAAGTATCCACCAGTTCTTTTTGCGACTTATCGGTAGCCAGATTTTTCTTGATGAGTTTTTCGGCTATATCCAATGAGAATAAAGCAACCTGCTCTCTTACATCGCGCAGGGCAGCTTGCTTCTCTGTATTGATGACTGCTTTTGCATCTGCAATGATTTTATCAGCCGTTTTCTTAGCTGTTGTCTGGGCTTCTTCCTGAATAAGGTTGCTGGCTGTACGGGCGTCACGCAAAATCTTGTCGCGCTCTTCACGAGCTTCCTTTAACAATTTCTCATTGTCAGATTTTAATGAAGCCATTTCCAGCTTGGCTTTTTCCGCCTGATCCAACGCTGTCTGAATTGACTCTTCGCGTTCTTTCAGCGAGCTGAGGATAGGCTTCCAGGCATACTTGCCCAACAAAATAACCAGGGCAACGAAGATGATTACTTGCCAGAAGAGAAGGCCGGTGCCGGGTGTTAGAAATTCCATTGTCTGATCTTTATTTTTTTGTTTTTGTTCAACCTCTTGAATTTAAAAGAAAGGCCGCCAGGCCCATTGCCAAAGCGTGCCTTTCAATTTTTTTAAAGCTTGTTGGAAACAAGGAAGCAGATAACCAACGCGAAAAGCGCGGCAACCTCAACCAACGCAGCGATGATCAACATAGCACCCTGGATTTTGCCAGAAGCTTCAGGCTGACGTGCCATTGCTTCCATAGCAGAACCACCGATGCGGCCTACACCGATACCCGCGCCAATTGCTGCGAGACCAGCGCCAATGCCAGCGCCCATTACTGCGTAGCTTACTTCAAGAATTAGAGATAACATAGATTTATAATTAAAAGTGAAACAAAAAACTCTCCTAATGATGATCGTCTGCAGTAGCCATTCCGATATACAGCGAGGTGAACAACGCGAACACATACGCCTGGATACCAGCTACCAGCAATTCAATCAAGTTAATAAACAACACTACGAGTGAGGACCCGATTCCTACTTCCCACCTGTGAAAAATAAACGTCATGCAAATCAAGCTCAGCAACACGATGTGACCTGCTGTGATCGCCACGAACAAACGTATGGTCAAAGCGAACGGCTTGGTGAAAATACCTATGATCTCAACAGGCAAAATAATGAGACGTAAAGGAAGAGGAACTCCGGGCGTCCAGAAGATGTGCTTCCAGTAAGCTGCATTGCCACTGAGGTTAGTGATCAGGAAAGTAATGATCGCTAAAGTAAATGTAACAGCAATATTTCCGGTCAGGTTAGCTGAACCAGGAAGCAATCCCAGCAGGTTTCCAAACAGGATGAAGAAAAACAAAGTCAGGATGTAAGGCAGGTACTTTTCGTAATGATGCCCCAAGTTAGGCTTCACGATTTCATCACGAACAAAGATCACGATGGGCTCAATAAACGATTGAATGCCTTTGGGTGCTTTGCCCGTATTGTTTTTATAAGCCTTTGCGACTGAGAAGAAGACCAGCAAAAGAATGGTAGCATTGATGAAAAGCATTGCTACGTTTTTCGTGATCGACAAATCCAATACTTTTTCACCGGTTGAAGCCATCAAGATATTTCGCCCTTCCAGCTTGTAGCCGTTGTACTCTACTTTGTGATGGCCTTCATAGAAATGAGAGGAGGAGAATACTTCCAGTCCCTTTTGTGATGAATAAACGATGATCGGGAGAGGCAACACCAGGTGGTCCGTAAAGTGCCATTGGTGGTCATCTAAAACGTGTTCAATGATGACTTCGTTAGCATTGAATTTTTCAGTTTCAGCTCCATGACCTTCTGCGACAGCCGAGTCTGAATGAGCCTGAACACGGGTACTATCCTGCTTGCCTTCCTCGGCATGCTGAGCCAAGCTTGAAAAGCCAAAGGCAGCAACAAAAAACAGGGTTAAAATCGAAGGAATTGCTGTAAAAAAAGGCTTTCTCATCACTTTTTGGGGAGGTCGTTTTTTATGCGACTGCAAAAGTAGAAATTATCCGTAGCCAAAAAAATCTTTGGAAAAGATTTTGGGATGCCTTTTCACAGGCAAGTTTGCCCTCAAAAAATAAGGCCTGCTTTTGGCAGGCCCTGACTTATTTTCGAAGTGATCCTAGTTGGCGTATTCGCTCAAAAACTTGATCCTCATCAGGCGAACGTCCTCTTCGCTGTAGCCCTTCAATTCAGCCATAGCGTCTTGCATGCTGTCTGTTTCGCTATTGAGGAAATAATCGTAGATCTCTTCCTGTTTACCCTCGTCCAATACGTCATCAATGTAGTAGTCCACGTTCAGTTTTGTGCCACTGTAGCAGATATTCTCCATTTCGGTGAGCAATTCATCAAAGCTAAGGGCTTTGCTCTCCGCTATTTCCTCCAGGTCAACTTTGCGATCGATTTGTTGAATGATGAATATCTTAATTTTAGACTTGTTGACCGATGACTTGACGACAACTTCTGCGGCTGTCTCAATGTCATTGTCGTCTACGTACTTTTGGATCACCTCAAGGAATTCCTTCCCAAACTTATTCACCTTGCCCATGCCCACCCCATTTACTCCGGCCATCTCTTCTTTGGTGGTAGGATAAGTGGTGGCCATCTCCTCAAGTGACGGATCCTGGAAGATCACATAAGGAGGCAGATCTTTTTCCTTTGCAATTTTTTTGCGAAGTGCCTTGAGTATCTCAAACAGTTTCTCGTCATACGACTTTGAAACGGGCGTGCGCTCACTTGACTCCTCTTCTTGGGCTATGGTGGTGAAGTCATGATCACGCGCAAGTTCGATCTCGTGCGGTTTCTTCAGGAACGCCAGTCCTTTCTGAGTTATTTTGAGGACCCCGATATTCTCAATGTCCTTTTCGAGATACTGATAAATCAATGCCTGGCGGATTACCGATTTCCAAAAATCTGCATCCTCAGTGTCGCCCTGACCATAAATCGGCAGGTCAAAGTGCGCATAGCTTTTTACGTACTCATCTTCCTCTCCACGAATGACGTTGACCAAATGTGCAAGCCCGAAACGTTCATTTGTTTGCTTCACTGCTTCAATAGCAATTTTCACAAACTGTGATCCTTCAAAACGTTCGCGCGGGTTAGTGCAATTGTCACACATGCCGCAGTTTTTGCCTATGTACTCTTCACCGAAGTAGTGAAGCAATTGTTTCCTCCGGCAGACCGGCGATTCAGCGTAGAACTCCATCTCCTGCAAAAGGATCCTTGCGTTCTCACGCTCCTGAACAGATTTGTCTTTATTGAATTTTTCGAGTTTGTTGAGGTCATTGTGACTATAGAACATCAGACACAATCCTTCAAGACCATCGCGACCTGCGCGACCTGTTTCCTGGTAATATCCTTCCAAAGATTTCGGCACATCATAGTGTACCACAAAACGGACATCCGGTTTGTCGATACCCATTCCAAAAGCAATGGTCGCACAGATGATATTTACTTCTTCGTTAAGGAAGTCGTCTTGGTTTTTCATGCGAACGTCAGGATCTAGACCGGCATGGTACGGAGCCGCTTTGAAACCGTTAACGTTTAGTAACTCCGCGATCTCTTCTACTTTTTTGCGACTCAGGCAATAGATGATTCCGGATTTGTCTTTGTGATCCTTTAAAAATCGAATCAGTTGCTTCTTTGTCTCCTTCTTGGGCCTGACTTCGTAGTAAAGATTTTTTCTATTGAAAGAAGAGATGAAAACATCTGCTTCTTCCATCTGCAAATTCTTTTGAATGTCGAGTTGCACTTTGGGAGTTGCTGTTGCAGTAAGTGCGATCACGTTCATGTCGCCCAATTGCGCAATCATCGATTTGATCTTGCGGTATTCCGGTCGGAAGTCATGGCCCCATTCCGAAATACAATGAGCCTCATCGATGGCAACAAAAGAGATACTTGCCTTTTGTAGAAACTCTATGTTCTCTTCTTTGGTGAGTGACTCTGGAGCTACGTACAATAGCTTAATCTTTCCTGAAATTGCATCCTTGCGTAGCCTGGTGATTTCACCTTTGCTTAATGTAGAGTTAAGGAACCGTGCATTTATTCCGTAAGCATTGAGTTGATCGACCTGGTTTTTCATCAGTGCGATCAACGGTGAGATAACAATAGCGAGCCCATCGTTGACCATGGCCGGCAGTTGATAACACAACGACTTGCCTGCACCTGTGGGCATGATCACAAACGTATTGCGCCCACCCAATAAGTTTTTGATTACTATTTCCTGGTTCCCGCGAAAGTTGTCGTAACCAAATATTTCCTTGAGTTTCCCCTTCAATTCATCTTTCTCTTCTGCCACCAACATAATCTTGCCAATAAAATTTTCTTCTAGTTAAAACGTACCTAACTGCCTTTTTTTCAGGGCAATGAAGATAATAAAAAAAAGAGGGATAACCTCCCGCGGTGTAAGAAATAAGTTCTTTTCGCACTCAACTAGACAAACGAATGTTCGCATTAAAAATTACGTAAGTGGCAATGTTGCTTACTTTTCTTTCCGTCAAGAATGGATCATCAATTACTTTTTTAACTTCGCACTTTCCAATCGGGAATCAATGAATAAAAATTTGTTTGTGGCGCTCATGGCAGGTGGTGTGGGCACCCGTTTCTGGCCCTATAGCAGAAACTCACAGCCGAAACAATTTTTGGATGTGATGGGCACCGGGAAATCATTACTTCGCTCCACATACGAACGGTTTTTACCTCTCTGCCCAAGCGAAAATATTTTTGTAATCACACATGAAGAGCATGTGGAAATTACAAAACAGCAACTACCTGAACTTTCATCCTCTCAAATCCTGGCCGAGCCGATGCGAAAAAATACTGCACCGTGCATCGCCTATGCCTGCTATAAAATTCAAAAAATAAATCCCGAAGCGGTTATTGTAGTTAGCCCATCTGATCATTTGATTTTAAATGAAGTCGACTTTCAGCAAACCATTTCAAAGGTTATTGACCATGCGAAGACGCAGGATAAATTGATCACTCTTGGAATCAAGCCGACACGGCCGGAAACAGGTTACGGCTATATTCAATTCATTGAAAACAAAAGTCCGCTCAAAAAAGTAAAAACGTTTACCGAAAAACCGGAGCTAACGCTGGCCAAAAAATTTATTGATAGCGGTGATTTTGTGTGGAACGCAGGGCTTTTTATTTGTGGTGTTCAGGCCTTCCTTGATGCTTACAAAAAACACCTGCCGGAAATGACCGAAATCTTTGATGACATCTCAGATAAAATTTCAACGAATGAAGAGAAAGCTGCGATCCGCATTGCCTACGCGCAGGTAAAAAGTATTTCTGTCGACTATGGCATCATGGAGAAAGCCAGCAACGTATACGTGTGGCCCAGTAATTTTGCATGGAATGACCTGGGATCGTGGGCTTCACTTCATGAGCTCTCCCCGAAAGACAGCAATAACAATGCGATCACCGCTGATACAATGCTGTACGACACCCGTAATTCCATCATCAAAGGAGAAAAAGGAAAATTGATCGTAGCACAAGGACTCAATGGCTATTTAGTGGGCACTTTCGACAATGTGGTCATTGTGTGTGAGAAAGACAAAGAAGACCTGTTCCGCAGGTTCGTCAATGACCTCAAGGCGAAGTCGAATGGAGGCGAATACTTGTAGTCAGTCTAAATTACTTTACAAGAAAGCGAACTGTTCCGGTGAAATTAGATGAAGTATACCTTGCGAGGTAGATTCCCCCTCTCAACTGCGAGTCCAAAGAAATCTTACCCGCACCATCGGTAGCAAATTTACTTACCAACGACCCGGTGTTGTCATAGATCGTAATGGAAGCCTTTGAATCAGTTTCTTCAAAATTAAGTTGAGCGTTGACTTGTCCGCCATCTGCCGGATTAGGGCTGATGTAAAAATTCTTCGGGCCGTGGTATTCAACCGAAACAGCGGGGAATGTCTCGGTAAAACCATCAAAATCAATTGAACTGATACGATAATAAGAGCGGCCCAGAACCGGATTAATGTCTTCAAAAGAATAGTCGTGCTTTTCGTTCGTTGTGCCATTGCCTCGCACTTGAGTCAATTCATCAAACACCTCACCATTTCCTGACTTCTGAACGGAGAAATAATTGAAATTAATCTCGGAAGATGTAGTCCACTTCAGATAAATACTTTCACTCTTGGAAAGTGCTGAAAATGAGGTGAGCGTGATAGGAAGCCCTTGACCTGAGCATACTCCACCACCTGTACAACTGCCCGCGTGAAAAGTGGGGCAGTTTCCATCAGAACTGCATGTTGTATTCGCTCCTCCGGTAACTGATCCTGCCGTTATACTTCCTCCAGTAGTTCCATTGGTGTCAATGTCCAGATTCAGCCCTCCGAAATTAAGTGTGTTGGAAACAACAATTTTTGCAGATGGTCCGTCAACAATTAAATTCTTACCTGTTGCGCTACCGCTGAATGTAATATTGGTCGCAGTCAAGGTATAAGGTGAAATGACCTCCAGAATTGAACCCGAGCCAAGCATGTCCACAGTTAATGTACCGTTGATCGTTACGTCTCCGTTAATTTTTACAGTACTGTTGTTACCTACAGTAATCGTATAATTTCCGGTCAGTGAATAACTTGTTCCGGATTGACATCCGTTAAAGAAGACGAAATTGCTATTGTTTGGTCCGCTCGAACAACTCTGAGCGATTGCAACTGACGAAATAGAAACCCACATTATCGAAGCCAACACGATAATCCTCATAGACATTGACGTTTACTCCTAATCTTAACCTGCTAGATATGGATACAAATGTACCCGAAATTGTAATCACATCGTTTAAACGTACCTTTTGATCAAAAAACAGCGTTTTCAGATCATTTTATTTATTTGAAGCTGCAAAAACTACAATTTGCAGTTCCTTATTTCTTTCAATGTCAAAAATAAGACGACTGGCCAGTGAGACTGTGGTGTACGGATTAGGGAACATTGTACCCCGGTTGATCAACTTTTTCCTGTTCCCAATTCACACCGGCATTTTCGACCCCGATGATTACGGAGCTTTTACCATCTTAATGTCATTTGTTGGGGTGATGAACGTGGTGTACAGCTTTGGTATGGAAACTGCGTATTTCCGATATGCCAGTAAGCCCGATGCTGACCCTAAGCGGGTTTTCAATATTGCACAAACCACAGTAATATTCATCAGCACTTTTCTATCGCTAATCTTTATTCTCTTTTCCAGTTCGTTTGCCGAAATTCTTGATGTAAAAGGGCATGGCGATTTCATTGTATGGTTATCCGTCATCATGTTCATTGACAACATCGTGAGTATTCCTTTTGCGCGGCTGCGATTTGAAAAAAAACCGCTGCTGTTTGCTTTCTTCCGGATATCGAACGTGGTGATCTTAACAGGGCTTAACTTGTATTTCCTTTACTACGCCTTCGATCCTGCAGTTGGTATAGGCTATATTTTTCTTGCCAACCTGATCGCCAACTCTTTCTACATCATTTTCTTTTTTAAGACTTTCATTTCATGGAGGCCCACGTTTGACAGTGCATTGACGCCTTCCATGTTTACGTATGCTTTTCCTGTGATGATCACCGGTTTGGCTGGAATGATGAATGAGTTTTTTTCGCGGCTTTCCCTGAAAGAATGGTTGCCCGAAAATTTCTATCCGGGTCGTTCGTCTGAATACGCAGTAGGTGTTTTTGGGGGGTGCTATAAATTTTCTGTAATCATGAGTCTCGCGGTTACAGCTTTCCGTATGGCCGGCGAGCCTTTCTTCTTCACCAATGCCTCCGACAAGAAATCTCCGGAGTTATTTGCCCGTGTTAATTACTACTTCATCATTGTTTGTTGTGTCATCATGCTGGGTGTCTCAATCAATACGGACATTTTAAAGCTCCTGCTAAGAAAAAAATCCTACTGGGAAGCTCTCCCCATTGTGCCTCCGCTGATGTTGGGCTACCTTTTCCTTGGGGTATACTATAATTTCACTGCCTGGTTTAAGCTGACTGACAGAACTTACTTCGGTACGATCATTACCGTTGGTGGAGCGATACTTACGTTTGTCTTAAACTGGTTACTAATTCCAATTGCCGGCTACTATGGAAGTAGTTGGGTTACTGCAATCGTTTATGGAGCTATGATGATTGCCTGCTATCTCATCGGGCAGAAATACTATCCTATTCCTTACCAGGTCCTAAGTGGCATTAGCTATATCACATTAACCTATCTTTTGATTGTAGCCGTAAACTCCTTTTCATTCTCAAACCAAATCCAGGCCACCGCGTTCCATACATTGATCATAGTTATCTATTGTGGCTTTATTTTCCTGATTGAAAGGAAAAAACTGTATTCCAAAATTACCCCGGAACAGGGGTAGATCAGGAACGCCAATCACTGAAATAATTCCTACCTTTACTGGTTCAAAATGTATCATTTGAAGAAGCTTGTTTTTCTTGTTCTTGGCCTTCTGGTATTGGTGCCTTCTTTCGCACAACGCGGTAAGAAGAAACAAAAGGAGGATGCGTTCGCCACTGCTTCGGTGATGGAAGCCGAACGTGTTTTTACGGAGGCTGAGAAAAACTTTATCCTGGAAGATTATACCAAGGCTCTTTTTTATTTTCAGCAGGCACTTGAATACAGTCCGGGCAATGCCACTGTTCACTACAAGATGGCTGAGATTTACCTGAAGGGAAATACTGAAAATGATTTGCAACGCGCCATTCAGAGCATTGAAAGTGCACTGAAACTGGAGAAGAAAAACAAATACTTTTATCTGCTGGCCTCACGCATTTATGCCACCCAACATCAGTTTGGTAAAGCCGCGGAGGCTCTTGAAACGATGCTGAAAGAAATAAGTGGTACAGAGGAAAATCTGTATGAACTCGCTGCAATCTATTTGCAAGACAACCGATTTGACGATGCCTTAAAAGCGTACAACCAGGCAGAGGCAGCACTTGGCATCAACGAACTTTCATCTCTGCAAAAGCAACGGATCTATTTACTGAAAGGGAAAATGAATGAAGCTATTACCGAAGGTGACAAGCTGATCAATACGTTCCCGGACGAAGAAAGATATGTGCTGTCGCAGGCCGAAATGCTCTCGCAGCAAGGTCAGCCGGCCCAGGGCATCACTTATGTTGACAAATATATTGCCGATCATCCCGATGCCGGTAGTTCGAAAGTCTTGCGTGCAGGATTGTATCATGATGCAGGGCAAGAGCAAAAATCCCGTGAGATGGTCAGCCAGCTTTTTGAAGATTCTGAAGTCGCCCTGACCAGTAAAGTATTGATGCTCGGCACATATAACGCCACCATCTCTCAAAGCAGAACCAAAAAACAAAATGACACACCGCTGGAAAATTTTGTTACTGGCCTTTTTGAAAAACTAAAAACCAATTATCCCACAGATGCTGACGTGCACCTCGTGGGTGGCGATCTTTTTCTGACACTTGAAAAGAAAGACCTGGCTTGTGTCGAATACTTGAAAGCCATTCGGCTCGGAGCAAACAGTTTCGAAGCATGGCAAAATCTACTCTACCTTGAAACTCAAACGGGTGCTCCGGACAGCGTCATCGTTCATGCGGAGCAAGCGCTGGAGCTCTATCCCAATCAGGCCATGATTTATTATTTCAATGGCATTGCTTATACACGCAAGAAAAATTTTCGCGAAGCCGCACGTACGCTGGAGCAGGCAAAAAGACTGGCGGGCAACAATAGCGGACTCCAGGCCGAAATCTGCGGAATGCTGGGCGACAGTTATAACGCTCTCAAAGACTACGAAAAATCAGATCGGGCTTACGAAGACGCTTTGGCTTTCAATCCGAATTATGAATACGTGTTGAACAATTACAGCTATTATCTGGCGTTACGTAAAACCAACCTCCCAAGAGCCGAAAATATGTCAGCACAGCTTGTGAAGAGCCATCCGGACAATTCTTCTTATCTCGATACACATGCGTGGGTACTCTACCAGGAAGGAAAATACAGGGATGCCCGGAAGACAATTGAAAAAGTAGTGTCAATGAAAAATGCTAATGCGTTACACTTCGAACATTATGGTGACATCCTTTATCAATTGGGAGAAATCGATGATGCTGTCGCTCAGTGGCAGAAAGCAAAATCTCTCCACGGAGACAACGAGGCACTCAACCGGAAGATCACCGATCGTAAAATTCATTGAGGATAAGCGATTGCCAACCCACGCTAATACTTAACTTCGTAGTTAATTAATGTTTGACCCCCTGTCATGCGGAAAGTAATTGTTTGCATTTTCTCAGTAGCGTTAATAGCCACAGGATGTAGCCACAGGATTATCAAGAAAATTGGTCCGCTGCCTCCATTGACTCCGCAATCCGCAGACATCCAGGAAATCGACTTTGAATACATGCATGGGAAGGCTAAGCTGGTCTTTCGTGATAACGCCAAAGAGCGTGAAGTAAAGGCAACTATCAGGATACGCAAAGACAGTGTGATCTGGATGAACCTGAATATTTTAGGAATCAAAGGAGGCTCCGTTCTCATCAATAAGGACTCTATCACTATTGTCAGTGATGTCCAAAAAGAATATTACGTATTTGACTACGTTGAACTATCAAAGCGGTTCAAATTTAAAATTGATTATAAAGTAGTACAGGCAGCGTTGCTTGGAAACATGATGGTGGCGAAGCGGCCTGGTGATGAAATCAGTGAAGATTCTTTTTTTAACAAAATAATTCAGCGGGAAGATTCTATCACGGTTCAAAATCTCATCAATAAAACCACTAAGAAACTAGAGCGAGTAGATATGACGGAATCCAACTCGAACAATTCCATCAAAATGAATTATTCCGAGTTCCAGCCTTTGGGCGATAAACTTTTTCCTTACCGGGGATTGATTGAAGTTTTCTATCGAAATTCATCAGGCCTGGTAAATAATACGATTGTGTTTGAATACTCCAAGGCAGAAGTTGGTACGAAGGAACTCAAGTTCCACCTTAAGATTCCAAAAAGGTATGATCGCAGATAGAAACATCTGGATTTTTTGTTTCTGTTTTTTACTGCCTGCGGTTGCCCTTTCTCAAAAAAAGAACAAATCTGATTTACAGCGGGAACGCCAGGAAAGTCTTGAAAAAATCAAGGAGACTGAAAAAATCCTGGACGAAACCTCCCAGGAGAAAAAAACCACAATTGGAGAACTGTCTGCTTTAAACAAGCGAATTGATCAACAGGAATCGTTGATCGTTTCCATTAAGAGTGAGGTCAACCTTCTCGATGCTGATATCGAAGAAGACAACCAGATCATTGAAGCCCTTGAAAAAGATGTGTCGAATCTGAAAGAAGAATATTCATCGATGCTTTTCGCTGCACAAAAAGCCAGTGGTAAAACCGACAAACTTATGCTCTTGTTCGCGTCTGAATCATTTGATCAGCTTTTGATGCGGCTCAAGTACATGAGCCAGTATGGAAAAGCCCGGAAAGAGCAGACTGCGGCCATCGAAAAAACGCAAACCATTCTGTCCAATCAGGTGAAGCAGACAGAAGCAAAGCGCAATGAAAAACAAAATCTCCTCAACGATGAATTAAAACAAAGCGAGCGACTAACAGGCCTTAAGCAACAACAGCGCAAAGTCGTGCGCTCGCTTGAGAAAGAAGAGAAGCGACTGAGGCGTGAACTCGAAGAAACGCGCAAGGCCGTGAATGAGCTCGATAATATGATCGCGAAGGTGATCAAGGAAGAATTGGAACGCCTCGCGCGTGAAGCCAAAAACCGGGATAAAGACAAAGTAAAAGAAGTAGCATCAGCCCTGGAAGCAGTAACGCTTTCTACCACGTTTGAAGAAAATAAAAAGAAATTTCCGTGGCCGGTTTCAGGATTTGTCTCACAAAAATTCGGAAAACAAACACATCCTGTATTAAAAGGCATTGAAATTCAGAGTGACGGCATCAATATTCAAACGAAACAAAGCGAGCCTGTGCACGCTGTGTTTAACGGAGAGGTATCCCTCATCGGGTTTGTGCAGCTCTACGGAAACGTGATTATTCTAAGTCATGGAGATTACCGTACCGTGTATTGCGGCTTAAAAGATGTCTTTGTAAAAAAAGGGCAGAAAGTCACTACAAGTGACGAGATTGGCCGTGTTCGAACAAGGCCGGACGGAGTTTCAGAGCTGCACTTTCGCCTGGTAAAAAACACAGACGACCTTGACCCTGAGCAGTGGCTCAAGAATTGACAAGCGGCTTATTTATTACCGAATTATTTTCTAATTTTACACTCTTAATATGAAAGTTATGAACGCATTATTGGTATGGGCGATGCCTGGAATGGCGGAGATGTTTGTAATCGGTTTATTCGTTCTCATTTTTTTTGGAGCAAAGAAGATTCCTGAGTTTGCCAAAGGATTAGGCAAAGGTATCCGTGAATTTAAGGATGCTGTAAAAGATGTGAAGAAGGAAGTAGATGATGCCGGAAAAGAAGTTCCACGAATTGATGAGAAGTAATCTTCTCACACTTCGTTTTATCAATAAATCCACGCCTTGAAGTATTCTTGCGTGGATTTTACCTATCTGGAGGTTTTCAATTTTTTAAACTACCTGGAATGAAAAAGTTAATTATCTCAATTTTTTCATGTGGAATAATTACAGCCGGAGTTGCCCAAACCCCGGAACCGGATTCTGTAGTGATCGCACAAGCTCCGAGTGCGATTGATTCCGTAGCACTCAAAGACACCGTAAAAATGGAATTGGTCGGGTTCCCTTCAGAGCTAGAATTTATTCCGGCCGATGATTCTCCCGATCTCATCGCTGACCGTCTCAGCTGTCTGCAGCAGACAATCGCTTTAACATATAACAAGAAGGTTCACGGGTTCATTGAATATTTCACCGTGCGTGATCGCGATTACACCCGGTCAATGCTTCGTAAGAAGGACTTGTATTTCCCTTTGTTCGAGCAGAAGCTCAGGCAATATGGATTACCCGATGAACTCAAATATTTATCGATCATTGAGTCGGCCCTGAACCCCAAAGCCATCTCTGTTGCCCGGGCTGTGGGCCTCTGGCAGTTTATGTCTGGCACCGGGCGCTATTTCGGGCTACGTGATAGCTGGTCAATTGATGAGCGGATGGATCCGGAAAAAGCTACAGACGCAGCTTGTCGTTACCTCGTTCAATTGCATTCGATTTTCAAAGACTGGCACCTGGCTTTAGCTGCTTACAATTCCGGTCCCGGAACTGTGAGCTGGGCTATTCGCAGATCTGGTTATAAAAAAAGCTTTTGGGAAATCTATAATTACCTGCCCCGCGAAACCCGATCCTATGTTCCGCAGTACATCGCTATCATTTACGCCATGAACTATGCGGAAGAGCACAATCTCCGCGTGGACCTGCGCGAAGAATTTCTTCCGCACGATACCTTGAAAGTTTCTAATTTTTTCCACCTCGAGACTTACTCCAAACTGACAGGTGCTTGTACGGAAGACTTGCAGGTACTCAACCCCACTATTCGCAGAAATGCTATTCCGCATGACGGCCAAACGCGAGTGATCAAAGTGCCGAAAGCTTCGAAAAGCATTTTGGATCTGAATCGCAAGTTCATTCTCGACTCGATAGCAGCAGGAAAAAAAGAATGGGAAGTAATCGCTAAAAAAATCAGTGACGGTACTTATGGACGCGAGCAAAGTGTCTACTACGTCCGCAACGGTGATGCATTAAGCCTGATTGCCCAGCGCTTCGCAGTAAGTGTAAATAACCTGCGTGAGTGGAACAACCTTCGAGGCAACATGATCCGCATCGGGCAGCGATTGATCATCTGGGTAATTCCGAGTATATCCAAAGTGACTCAGCAACCTGCCACACCACAGGTATTGTCGGTGGGTAGAAGTGATAAGACCTATACCGTTCAACCGGGAGATACGTTGTGGGATATTTCCCAAAAACTCCCGGGTATCACCATAGAGAAAATAAAAAACCTCAACAATTTGAAAAGCAACCGTCTTAAGCCGGGACAAAAATTGATTGTAGGATAATTCCTTTTTTTTAAAACCCAAATTACAAATAATGAAATACGATGTATTCGGTGTAGGAAACGCCATTGTTGATATTGTTACCGAGGTTGGTCTGGATTTCTTTGAAAAAAACAAAGTAGAGAAAGGCTTGATGACGTTGGTGGACCACAAACGCCAGCAGGAACTGATGTCAGTCATTGATATGAAGAAAAGCAAAATGACCGGAGGCGGTTCTGCAGGGAATACTATTGTTGCATTGAATCAATTCGGAGGCAAAGGGTTCTACTCGTGTTTGGTTGCAAAGGATGACCTTGGAAAATTCTACCTGGATGATTTGCGTAGTCATGGTGTTGCCACCAATTTGAAATACGAGAACTGTCCGGCGGGAGATACAGGGCGTTGCCTGGTGATGACTTCACCTGATGCGGAACGCACCATGAACACTTTCCTGGGAATAAGTTCTTTATTGTCAACAGAGCACCTTGACGAGCAAGCGATCGCCAATTCAAAATACGTCTATCTCGAAGGATATCTCGTAGCCAGTCCTAAAGGATTGGAAGCAATGAAGGAAGCCAAAAAAATTGCTGAACGGAATAAAGTCAATGTGGCTCTTACGTTTTCCGATCCCAGCATGGTGAAATACTTCTCACAGCAAATGAACGATGTGGTGGGTGCCAGTGTAGACCTTCTCTTCTGCAATGATGAAGAGGCCATGATCTTTACCGGAACCAATTCAGTGAATGAAGCACGTGAAAAATTGAAAGAGGTAGCCAAGCATTTCGTAATGACGCTGGGCTCTAACGGTGCAATGGTTTACGATGGCGATACTTTCATTACAATCGAACCCTATCCTGCCCGTGCTGTAGATACTAATGGTGCCGGTGACATGTTTGCCGGTTCTTTCCTCTATGGCATCACCAATGGCCATAGTTATGCGGGTTCAGGCAAGCTCGCCTCCCTCGCTTCATCGCATGTGGTAAGGCAGTGGGGCCCAAGGCTTCAAAAAACTGAAACTCAGAAAATATTTAGGGAGTTTGGCGGTTAACCCCGCTTTCCGCTCGTCCCATCTTTGACGTTTACTTTCTGCCTGCTAATTTGGGCTAAATGGTTGTCGTTGTCACGATTTTTGTTTGCGTCAGCGTTATTGCTATAGTCTTCTCTGCACGCTATTTTTCAAATGCGCGCAAAGTAAGGCAGCACAATATGCATCTCCGTCAACAGTATGCCGAGGTAGAAAAAGAACTTGACGAGATCATTAGAAAACAGGAAGATCAATTTCTTGGTGCATCCGATGTACTGAAGAACGAGCGCGAACGAATTGCCCACGAGCTTCATGACGACATCGTTCAACGCCTGGTAGCTGTACGCCTAAGGCTTGAACAATTGCTTTATTACGTGCTTCAGCCTGAAGTTGAAAAAGAAATCAACCTGCTGAACAACGAGATCGGAAATGCGATGCGTGATTTGAGGTATGTGATCCGGAACCTGGTGCAGCCACACGTTGAAAACAGCGACTTCAATGAACTTCTTTCCGAGATGGTCGACAAACTTAAATTGATCACCTCCATCAAGTTTGATCTGAATATAACTGATAAAGAAAAATCATTTTACCTGCCCACCCACGTAAAGAAGGAATTGTACTTATTGGTGCAGGAGGCAGTACAAAACGCCATCAAACACTCGGCAGGTCACAAGATCAAAATATTAATTACCTGGAATGTCGACTTGAAAATTGAAGTCTCGAACGATGGCGTTGGGTTTCTGAAGTCGAAAGGGCCTAATGTCGGGCTTGGCTCAATGAAAGAGCGTTGCACAAAAATCGGGGCCACATTTCACAATTTCAACCGGCTTGGGAATTTCCACGCCACAGTAATCATTACTTACCCCAGGCCGGCATCTTAAACCAGGCCATTGCGATGGGCGTAGGCAACCAGCTCGGGTGTATTTTTTGATTTCGTTTTTCGGAGCATCTCCTTCCGGTAATCCTCCACTGTAGAGACACTCAGCTTGTAGTGGGCGGCTATTTCTTTTGTTGAGTTGCCAACGCAAACGAGGCGCAGTATTTCCTTTTCGCGGGTAGTTAAAGAGGGTGTTGCCTCATCGATCGGGTTGAAGCCCCGGATCATATCGCGTATTTCATGAGAGAAATATCGCTCACCTTCAGACACCTGTTGCAAACATTCCTTGATCTCGTTTGCATCAGTGCTTCTCTTCAATAGGATGCCATTGACTTTGGCCAACCAAATCTCTTTAAGTGTAGCTTCCTCATCAAAGCTGGTCATAGCAACCACTTTGAGTGAAGGGTACATTTTGTGTTTAAGTTTGATGAGGTCTATCCCGCTCAGGCCGGGCATTCGTGCATCGACCATGGCCAGGTGAATCCATTTCGTCTTGAGTATTTCGAGTGCCTGCTCGCCAGTAAAAGCGACAAACACCTTGTCAAACAATCCGGTTTTTTCTACAAGTGCCGCAAGCCCTTCACAAACTGCTTTGTAGTCATCGACTACTAAAGCCTGCACCGTCTTTTTCACGCCAATAATTTAATTTTTAACAAGATACCCCTGAATATGGGGGTAAAACAACCCCCATTTATGTGGGTAAGATTCAGTTCTCCATAACCCACCTCTACTCGGAACGCTTCATAATGAGTGTCTACTTTTTGGTATTCCAACATTCCGCCAGTTTTCATTCCGTCACTCCTTTATACCAACAGGTAAGAGAATTTCCAAAATATGCCGATGTTTCGAAATCCCTATGAAATTAGATTCTTGATTTTCTTGATTTTGGTGGGATGGCTCAACTTATAGTCGGTTGAACTATTGTTGATTTTATAACTTTTGTTCACGTATCCTTTGCGATACTCTTTTATGCGGGCTTCAAACTCCAACGAATCACCTTCTTTGAGCGAGGCTTGTTCAAATCCTTTGGTAAAACTGAACCAAACATGATCGGTCATCACTTTATTAGTTTCCAGGTCAACAATATTCTTTAACAGGATTGTATCCTCGCTGTAGCCCTTGTAATTCTTTTTTTTGCCGATACGCGAAAATATCGCCCTGAACTTTTTTCGATTTCCTTTTTCAGCAGCCAGTTCTTTTCTCATCCATTAAATTAGTAAGCATGCTCATTCTGATCCGACTTCCAATTATCTGACCTAACCTATTTCCCCTTAGCAAAAAGCTTGTCGAGGCGCTTTTCATCAATTACAAAATAACCTTTGGGCTGGGCTACATTTGCGCTAGTAGTGCCGTACTGTATATAGGGTTTAATAACCACGTCCTGGGTATTCAGTTTTGCCACGACTTTGTAATCCGGATTTTTCCGATTCTCTTTTTTGAAAACGGTTTCGATCAGTTGATAAAACTGTTCCATCGCATTGCCCTTATTGCTGAACGTGATCTCCCTGATATCCTGGGTCTGATTGCTCTGATATTCATAATTCCGGTAGCGGAGACTGCATATTGTATCGTTGTCGGTAATGCGGTAAGACAGTTCGGCGCTAAAAAAAAGTCCTGACCCGATCTTACCGACTACTGTTTTTTCCGGCTCTTGAGCATTGATTACCTGTGATGCAATCAACGCGATGAACAAAAGATATTTTGAAATCATTTTCGAAGAAATTTGAAAGGGTTAACGAATTGAGTCCGTTGCGAATCTCTTTTGGATCTAAAATTAGAGATTAGAAATTTAAGATTGCAAATTTGTTGAAATGCTTTAATGGCGATGAAATAATTAAATAGACCTGAAGCTTCTTATTTTTATTCTATGAAATTGATTGCTGACCAACTCCATCTTGCTGCTTCCGATCTTTCTAATCATCTGAGTTGTCAGCACCTAACGCAATTAGAACGCAAGGTTGCGTTAAAGGAGATCGGGAGACCCAGCTATCGTGATCCCTCTCTCGATGTCTTAATTAAGAGAGGCCAGGATCATGAGGCGGCCTATGTAAAGCATTTATCTGAGAAAGGGATAAAAGTTATTGATCTGAAAGGGAAGTCAGCAACGGATACTCTCGATGCTATGAAGCAAGGTGCTGACGTAATTGTGCAGGCGCAATTTGAAGATGGTCCATGGGGTGGCATTGCTGACATTCTACTTAAAGTTGATAGAGAAAGTAAACTTGGCAACTGGTCGTATGAAATTCAGGATACCAAACTGTCACAGAATACTAAAGCCAGTACAATCCTTCAGCTTTGTTTGTACACCGATTTACTTTCCGATCTGCAGGGAGCAGCGCCTGAAAAAATGTACGTAGTAAAACCGGGTGAAAATTTCCCTACCGAAGAATATCAGTTCACGGAATTCCAGGCTTACTACAGACTCGTCAAGAAAAAACTTGAGCAAACAATTTCGAAGGGCGAACAGAATACCTATCCTGATCCCGTTGAACATTGCAATATATGCCGATGGTGGCAAGTGTGTGATAAAAAACGACATACTGACGACCATCTCTCTTTAGTGGCTGGCATCCGGTCGTTGCATATTGTAGAGCTTCAACGGCAAAAAATTCAAACGCTGGAACAGTTTGCGAAGACCAGTAAGCTTGAAAAGCCCGAACGCGGAAACAAAGAGACATTTAAAAAAAAGCAGTCGCAGGCAAAGATTCAGTTGGATGGACGGCACCAAAATAAATTGTTGTACGAAGTTCTTCCTATTGAACCGGGTCGTGGATTTAACCGGCTTCCGGAGTTAAGTGAAGGAGACGTTTATTTTGATATTGAGGGCGATGCTTACTATGAAGATGGCGGACTCGAATATGTTCTTGGATATGCTTACCGCGAAAAAGGCAAATTGATTTATGAAAAACTCTGGTCAGCAACGCGAGTTGAAGAAAGAAAGGCGTTTGGGCAATTCATGAAATTCATCTCGCAACAGTGGAGGCGGTTCCCTAAAATGTATATCTATCACTTCGCTCCATACGAACCCACCGCAGTTAAACGCCTCGCCCGGGTACATGCAATGTTTGAAACCGAAGTAGATGACTTGCTTCGTGCCGAAAGATTCATTGATCTGCATTCCGTATTCAAAGAGGCATTGCTTGCCGGTGTCGAAAGCTATTCTTTAAAAGAGCTTGAGCGATTTACGAAATACACCCGTAAGGTAGACTTGCATGATGCAAGTGTAGCCAGGAAAGCAGTGGAAATTGCACTTGAACTCCATGACTTCAAATCCCTTCCAAAAGAAACTATTCAGTTTGTAGAGGGATATAATGAAGATGACTGCCTGGCCACTGAGTCACTTCATCTCTGGCTTGAGAATCTGCGGGCTGAACTTTCGCAATCGGGGAAAGAGTTTCAGCGGCCAGAATTAAAAACAGGCGAAGCCAGTGAAAATGTTTTGGAGCTTGACACCCGGTCGCAAGCTTTGTTCAAAGCTTTAACAGAAAAACTGCCTGAAGATCAACTTACCTGGACCGAAGAGCAGAAGGTTAAGTGGTTGCTCGCTCATCAAATAGAATATTTCAGAAGAGAAGACAAAAGTGCGTGGTGGGAATTCTATCGCGTACATGAACTGGAGCATGAAGATTTATTGGATGAGCGAAAGGCAATCGCAGGACTCGAGTTTATCTCTGTGCTTCCCAAGGAGGGCAAAGAGAGAAACCAAACGCACCGGTACAAATATCCTCCACAGGAAATCAGTATTGACGAAGGTGATGAACTGATAGAAGTGAAGGGAGAAAAAATCGGATCGGTAAGGTCCATATCTCCTGAGAACTACACGATCGACATAAAAAAGACGGCAAAATCAGTTGATCTTCATCCTCACGCTGTTCATGTATCTGAAAGAGTTGATCCGGGTGCGTTGGCTACTTCGCTGATGGATTTGGCATGGGCAGTTGATGATTCAGACTTAGGGCATAGCTGGCCTTATCGTGCTTCAAAAGATTTGCTGATGAGAAGAAATCCAAAATTACTTGAAGGAAACGAAGGCGCTTACCTGTTACCAGGAGAAGACATCGTTAACGCGGGAGTACGCATTGCGCTAAATCTTGATCACAGTGTCCTCGCTATTCAGGGACCGCCCGGTGCAGGTAAAACTTATACCGGGGCTACGATGATACTTGCTCTTGTCAAAGCAGGAAAAAAGATCGGCATCACGGCAGTAAGCCATAAAGTAATTAGAAACCTCACGGAAGCCACACTCGCGTTAGCCCGTGAGCAAAATGTAAAAATCTCGTTTGTTCATAAAATCACAGAAGAGAGTGAGCGCCTTCCTGACGAGATCATTGAAGTCGATAAATCAGACAAGGCACGTGCAGCCCTGAATGAAGGAAAGGTAGTTTGCGGAACAGCCTGGCTATGGGCCGAAGACAATTCAAGAGAAGTACTAGATTATTTATTTGTAGATGAAGCGGGGCAAATGTCTCTCTCACAAGTTCTGGCTGCTTCGCGTGCATCAAAGAATCTGATTCTTTTGGGAGACCCGCAACAACTGGAGCAACCTCAAAGAGGATCGCATCCCGAAGGAAGCGATGTGGCTGCGCTTACCTATTTACTGGAAGGCCGCGCAACCATGCCCGAAGGACGAGGTTTATTCCTGAGCACCACCCGCAGGCTTCATCCGGCTATTTGTAAGTTCACTTCAGAGCTTTTTTATGAAGGTCGATTGACTTCGTTACCGGGATTGGAGAAACAAGCAATCAGTGGAAATACGCCATTTGATGGAGCGGGTCTTTTTTACATGCCCGTAGAGCATCGCGGCAATCAAAATAAATCTTCAGAGGAAGTTGATGTTATCGTACAGGTTACTGGTCAATTGCTTTCGCGTGGAAAATGGACAAATTCAAAAGGTGAAATTCAACCTTTAACGAAAGAAGATATTTTAATTGTTGCCCCTTATAATGCGCAGGTTGCGGCTCTTTTAGAAAAATTGCCGGATATGCGTATCGGCACGGTAGATAAATTTCAAGGTCAGGAAGCGCCCATTGTTATTTATAGCATGACTGCATCATCTATTGAAGATGCTCCCAAGGGAATGTCTTTTCTTTTTAATCCCAACCGAATGAATGTGGCAACCAGTAGGGCCAGGGCCGTCTGCATCCTGGTTGCTTCTCCTAAATTATTTGAACCAGAATGCAAAACCATCGACCAAATGATGTGGGCTAATGTGATTTGCAGGTTTAAAGAGATCTCTGAAAATGGATTTTGATTTTTCTAAGCTTATCGCGCTTCATTTCTCCTTCTGAAGCGAGTTTTGCCGATGGAGAACACGCATCTGGCGATGCGAAACACCAACACCAAACACTACTGCATTACTTTATCATAAAGACTTTTTACCTGGAGGTCTCCGAAACCATAAATACTCTCCCTATTCCGGAATTCATTAAACACCTGATGAAAGTCTGTCGAAACATTTTTAATGATGTCTGCAAGGACTTTTTCAGGCCTTCCTTGCGAGCCATCATTTGGGAAGCGGTCAACGTGGGCTTTTACTACTTCTTGCAAATAGGGAAAGGCTGCAGGCGGATGCTGTGAGAGATTTGTCAATACTTCAAGATCACCATTTTTGTAAGCCGTCCATAAGTCACGTCCAAAATGCATTTCGTTTTCATCTAAAGGAATTCTATTCGCGTAACAAACTTTAAGCTCGTCCGAATTTGCGTTTCCAAAGCCGTTCCAAAAGTGCTTGCTCGTTTTGCTTAAATGGGAAGTATAAACGGCATAAACTTTTTTCTTTATTGGTAAATTATCAATTAAAGAAATAACGAACCACATATTGGCCTGGCAGAATAAATCGTATTCAAACCACAGGTTGAATTCCGAATTATCGGGAGCATTCATTATTCTTTCAAATTCCTTTACAACAGCATTGTTGTACTCAGCTGCTGTCACCCCGATAGAGGTAGCTCTTGAATGCCAAAAGTCGTGCAGGTTATTTCCCGACAAATCCCCATCGATAAGTGCTTCCCTGACAACAATAGTATCTCCTTTAATTTTAGCATCAGGGAAACTATAGGCAAGAGAATCACCATTTAAAATATTGTAAATCATGATTACGATGTTTTGCGTTTACCAATAAGTCCCTGAGTTATAGTTGACCCTCAACAATCTCAAATCTCTGAATGATGATTCAAAAAATCAAACTTAATTGCCTGCATACGCTGCGCTCAAAAATTATGTCAACCATTCATGTATACTAGTGCAACCAAACACCCGAACAATGAGACGGGACTATCAGGTGTTGCGAGGTGTTTGCCTGTAGTTTTGTTCAGGTTTTTTTAAGAGAACATAACTGTATCACTAAACATGGTGACCAACCATCATACTATGAACGATAGAAACACTTCAATACATCAGTACTTGCTTGCCTCCTTGCGTATTTACTTAGGGGTCATCTTATTGATCACCGTGATCGGGAAGCTCACTGATAGCACTCCCTTTGCACAAAGTATGATGGGTTTCTTAAAGGCTTTTGCATCGCGGGAAAATGCATTTTATGTTCACTTCGTGAAGTCCGTGGTCACTCCCAATGCAGCGCTGTTCAGTTACCTGGTAATGACGGGAGAACTGATCGCCGGGATCGGCTTGCTCACCGGAGCCTTTACCCGTATCTCCGCGTGCATCGCCATGGTCATGTTCCTCAATTATATGTTTGCCAAAGGAGCATGGTTCTGGTCGCCAAATAGTCAGGATGCAGCTGTGTTTTTTATTGCACTCGCTGTTTTCATAAGCAGGGCAGGAAGGGTGTGGGGTGTGGATTATTTTCTGGAGAGACGGAAGCACATTTAAATGTAAGACCGGAGATAAGGATAAACACCCATTCTAAAACAAAGTGTTACTACTTCTTTAAAAGCAAATCACAGAGCCTCCAGGGTAGAGACTCTGTGACCAACAGGAAAGGTGCTTACTTTGATACAGTCAAAACGATTTTTACGCCATTATCTGATTTGCTTAATGAGGCAGCATTAATGTAGCCGATCGCACCAGGTTCACGGCTCACGTAACTGATAATATCAGCATCGCTCGCAAATTTTTGAATGGGGGCATCTCCCGACTGATATTGCCGGGCGCTCAGGTATGCCTCTACTGCACTAGGGTCTAATCCAAGCACCGAATTGTAAAATACTTCCTGTTCTGAACATTTGTTTTTTCTATCTGCAGGTAAGATGCTTTTACTGGTTTCTTTCCACCTTTTCACAAAACGTCTTAACCAGAAATTTTTCACTATCTCCGAGCTAAGTTTTTCTACGGGATTAGAAGCATTGACGATCACTGCAATTTCTACTGCAGGCGGACTAGCGGGAATCGTAAATGACATATTGAATCCCGAACTCGCGAGTAACAATAAAATGATGAATTGATTTCTTTTCATAAAGATAACTTTAGACAGTTGATGTTGATTTTTAGAACCCAATGGCGTATTGCAGATATCCGGTTTGGGAGTCGACATGATATTCTGCTTTCAACACAGACTTGTAACTGAAGGCGTACTTGACACCCCAATCAAAACCTGATTCATTTCCGGCATTGGAGTAGTAAACATCATTTGCAGCGATGTCGAGGTAGTCGTACTGAACATATGGCGTGAGCTTATTCTTGATCGTATAGCCGGCATAAGCAAATGCACCTTGAGACTTGACGGTGCCCACGCTGTTGGATTGATTCACAATAGAATAATACTCACCGATCAGGAGCCATTTGCCTTTGTTATAAGCGCCAAAGGCTGAGAAATTATTGGATGTAACACTTTCGCCCAGTTCCACATTCGAAACGCGGCTGATCGTAGTCGCATCAAGTTTATCAAACCTTGCACCGGCACCGAATGAAAGTCCTTCAAACGGGTTTGCAGTAAGCCTCATGGTAACGGCTTTATTTTTGTCATTGTCACCGGCAACGCTGGAACCAATGCCATTCGTAAGCGCGAAGTCATAGCTCAGATTAAGAGCCGTGAGGTTAGAAGCCGAAAACATTACACCGGTGGCCCGTGTTTCAAGCACACCACCATCGTCTTCGTAGGCAAGTATTGCGGGACGTGCAATAGATGGAGTAAAAATCGCTGCGTGATCGGAATAGAAATTAGTAGTGTAATATCCGATAGGCGCATAAAACCTTCCGACTTTGATCTTGAAATTATCATTGAATTCGTAGGTGATGTGTATGCGCTCTACGTCAACACGAAACTCCTGGCCTTCTTTCGGCTGCACAATGATCTCACCAATAAATGAAAGCTTGTCTGAAAGCTGACTTGAGACGAAATTGTCAAAACCGCCGAAACCAAAGGTTGAATAGTTTTTGTTTGCAGACGCATTGATGTCAAGGAATCCCTTGTAAGTGATTTCCTGCGCGAGGGAAATCCGGGAGAACAGTACCATGATGAATAGTACCACCAGTTTGCATAGTCTTCTCATGTTTTTTTATTAAGGTGAAAAATTTAGACAATAGCCGTCCATGGAGAGCACCTTAAAAGGCTCACATTGAGAATCATAAGGCCAACCCAATAGACACTGCCGCTATAGTCGAACACCGTGCCATAAAAGACAACCACGGAAATGGCTCCAAATGCCGTTCGTTTTATATTTTCTAAATCCCGGATTGGGAAGACGCAAGTCCCATGATGTCAATGCAAAAACTAGAAAGCACGTTTGTCTCTTTGGGATTTGTTGGCAAATCTTAAATCGGATCGCCGGGTGAGTGGAGCAGCCCCATAATTTCAGCGAATATTTATTTCTCAGGGCACATTTTAAAAAGCGCTAAACCTCCGATTTTAGTATAATGACAGGAGAAAATAACCTGCGCTTACTTATGAGAAGACGTAAATTCTTAAAGAACACTTTATATACATTGGGGGGAATAGGTTTGGCCGGGGGGCTCTACACCTGGCAAGTGGAGCCATTTTGGTTGGACATTACAAAACATAAAATGCCGGTCAAAAACCTGTCCCCTGCTCTTGCAGGCAAGACACTCATGCAAATCAGCGATATACACATCGGGAACAGGTTTGATTATAATTTTATCATCGACTCATTCAAAAAAGCAAAAGAGTTCAAGCCTGATTTTGTTGTTTACACCGGCGACTATGTGAGTACCTATCGTGATGAAGTGCAGTTTGATAAGCTGTCCGAAGTTTTGGAGCACGTGGTGAAAGGAACAATTTCGACTGTTGGCATTTTGGGCAATCACGATTATGGTAAAGCATGGAGACAGCCTCACATTGCCGTTGAAATAGCCAGGATGCTGACCAACGCGGGAGTATCCATGCTTAGAAATGAACAAGTAAATTTTCAGGGGCTTACGTTTATCGGCTTTGATGACTATTGGGGAATGAATTTCGATCCGGTAAAAGCGATGCAGGGCTACAACAACAATACTGCAAGTATTGTGCTATGTCACAATCCGGATGTGTGCGACCTGAACGTCTGGCAAAACTACCAGGGTTGGATACTATCAGGTCACACTCATGGCGGACAAGTACGACCTCCCTTTCTTCCCCCGCCAATGTTGCCCGTGAAAAATAAAAACTATACGAGTGGAAAATTTGACCTCAGCAATAATAGAACACTCTATATCAACAGGGCACTTGGCCACTTATGGCAAATAAGATTTAATGTAAGACCGGAGATAACACTATTTGAACTTGAGGTGGGTTGAGATATAAAGATTGACCATCTGCAAAATCACACATATGAAACGACATATCTTTAAAAGCATCTTCCTGGTACTAGTGGTCTTATCACCACTAACATCTCACGCACAGAAAAAATTGGAGGACTTCCTCAACAAGTGCGCCTACGGCACTCCTGCAGAGGTAGCCACTGCGTTGAAAGCAGGAGCATCGCCCAATGCAACCGATAAGGACGGCAACACGCCACTCATGTATGCACTCGAAAACGGAAACAACCCCAAAGTCTTTAAGTTATTGATCAAAGCGGGTGCTCCTGTGAAAACAAAGAACAGCGATGGGAACAACGTGCTCATGGAGATGGCCAAAGTATTTTTTATGGGCCGGGGCACCAGCACATATGATGTAGTGGAGTCTGCCAAGCTGTTTCTCGAGGCAGGCTGCGCTATCGATGAAGTTAATAAAGAGGGAAAGACCGCGCTTATGCTGGTGGCTGCGCATGGCGATCAATCCAGGTTGATTTTTTATCTGCTCCGGATGAACGCTGACGCCAAGAAGAAAAGCAAGGAGGGCAAAACCGCCTTTGACTACGCGAAGACCAATCCGACAGGTTTTTTAAAGAGCACCAAAACTATTCCGATCTATAAGGAAAACAATATCGATGCCTACACGGCCTTGAAGAACGCTTCCAATCCATAGCAAGGTGATTTTTGAAATCGCTTACGAAGCGATGTGAATTTTATATTCTTCAAATCGCTGCAGCACCTGCTTCACATACCACACAGGCCCATCGCAGCGGCAGTAGCCGGCACCGACCAGCGGGTCGCGATAGTATTTCGGATTTGATTTCTGCGCCAGGTAGTACTCCACGTTGTCATCCCAGATGTTCATCTTCCTTCCGTATTTCTGCGTGAGCTTTTGGGCATCGATCACGTGCGAGAGGCCCACGTTGTACGAGGCCAGCACAAACTTCAGTCGCTCGGTGTCGTTCTCTACTGTTTTCTTCCAGTAGTCGTCCAGGTATTTGATGAAGCGCACACCCGTGGCAATGTTCTGCTGCGGGTTCCACAGGTTGCTCACTCCGAAGAGGTCGCCCGTTTCGGGCATCACCTGCATGAGGCCAATGGCGCCCACCCACGATTTTACATTCGGGTCGAACTGCGACTCCTGGTATACCAGCGATGCCAGCAGTCGCCAGTCCCAGCCAATTTGTTCGGCACCTTTTCGCAGTTGGTCATCGTAGGGCGAGAGTTTCTTTTTGCTCAGCGTGGAGTAGTCGCTGGAGGCCAGCAGCACTGAGAACCGCGGACTGTTGAAATATTTTTCTTTGATGATTGGCAGCGTGCCGTTCACTTTAATGCGCGCTATCCAGTTGTTGATGGCGCCATTCAGCGCGGGCGAGTTCTTGCGCGTAGCCCACGCAATCTGTTGCGACAAACTCAGCACCGTGTTGATGTCGAGGTCCGGGTAGTAGAATTGGTTGATGCGCGCCAGCATGTGGTCGGCCACCGTGTATTTGATTTCGTTGTTGGCCACCTTTTGTATAAGCGATTCCGTCTCGGCATCGGCACTGTCTTCACGCACGATGATCTCCCCACCTATCTCTTCCGACAAATGTTTGAGCCTGTTTTTGAAAGACGACTCCTTGATCACGTACACTTCCTTGCCGATCAGGTCGGCCGGGTTGCGCAGCATTTCTTTTTCGTTTTCATCTGCCGTATGCTCGCGCCAGTTCTCGGGGCGCTTCTGCACCAGTACCTGATACGTATTCAGAAAGGCACTCGTAAACGATACGTACGCAGTTCTTTCTTTCGTGATCGTGAGCGGAAATGCAATGATATCGCCCTGCCCGCGGTTGAGCCGGTCTATCGCTTCTTCCACGCCCGATATCACTTTTATGCGGAGGTCTACTTTCAGGTCTGCGGCTATCAACTTCAGCAGCTCATATTCGTAGCCCATAGTGCGACCCCGGTAGATGAAATAACTGATGGAATTATTGTCGAGCAGGGCTTCGATGTAGCCCCGTTTTTGAATTTCTTTCAAATCGCGCACTACCCCCGGCTCCGTAGCAAACGTAAGCTTTGCCTTTTCTTTACAATCGACCAAGCAAAGCAAGCAGAATAAAAAGAGAAAAATCCGGGTAGTCATAATATGGAAGATACTTATACGGGCAGAAATATAAAAGAGAGTCTCGTTACCACAGCGTTATTTTTAGCAGGCAGAAAAAAGTGCTGTTACTTCTTGGTTGCAAGGCATTATGCAATACTGATGCCGGTATTTTATCGGTGAGCGAGCATAAAAAACGTTCAACATCTTCAACCGCATTTTCTTTTCCTGGTAATTCTTTGTTAAAAGAAAAAAATTCTGGGGCTGCCCACCACACACATTCAAACACACGCACTGGGCTATCCGCTCCAAGTCCCCCGATGCGCGCAATGCCGCGCACATGCTATCGGGAGCTTTCCGCTTCTATCCCTGCCCCGTCCCGATAGCTATCGGGACGCTATTAAAATGTGTACTACTTCATAATTTTTTTGAATCTCCTTAAATAAAAAAGCCCCGTACGAGTGGGGCTTTTCTTTCTTTAAAATGTATTTACGGTGATACCTGGTTGGATGAGACACAGCAGCAATGGCCGATTCTCCGAAGCCTGGATCAATTGACCCAATGACTGGATTTGATTTTACCGATGCTCGGTTCAACTGCACCAGTGATTTGAACATCCTTATTCCCATGTGAGTCTTGGTGAGTATGAATATTGTCGAATACCATCTTGCTCGCCCGTCACGCCTGCACATTTTTTAAATTTCATAATTCGAAATTTCTACAACTATGCAGTTAGAACTAAGGGTTTTATACTACCAGACTCCAGTAAAACGTTTGCAAAGTCAATTCAAGGTAAAGAAATCAGTATCATTCATTTCAACAGAAACTAGATTCGTCTCAGCTCTCCCGCCCCCTCGCCTGTGTCGGTGTTCCCGCCCTTGCCGCGAGTTCTTCTCCGGCAAGCCTTAATTCATAATGAGAAGTAAGCGCGATAAACTTAGGTGAAACTTAGTCTTCATAACAGATCACCTCGTGTGGTTGTATTACGTCTACCCTCCGCCCTGTTGGCCTTCTTGATCTGCACTTGCAGAAGCCTTCCCAATAGTAAACGCAGTCCACGAGTCGCAGTCTCATCACACTGACGATTTGGCTCCTTGATCAAAGACCCTCTCCTTAGTACGGGAAAAATCCCGTGCCTAGTCGGGAAAAACCCCATTGACTATAATCACTATTAACCCTAAAATTTGTAAAACTGAGATACAGAAGGTTAAATCGTCACACAATTTATTGCATAATGAAATCTACGGTGTACTTACTCCTCTTTGTTGCGGGTTTATTTCCTGTGACAACTTTATCGGCACAAGGCCCGGATGCCCCGCCTGGCGCAGCGGTGGTAGTTTACAGTTGGAAGGACAATGCCTTGAAAAGCGATCTTCCTTTCGATAAACCTATTTACTTGAGTATCGTCACGGAAGGAATGGCGCCTAAACCGGCCAAAGTGGATGTATCCTTTTGCAAAGGGCTGGACGCAAGCAAGCTCGTACGAATAAAAACCTATAACGTATACAGAGACGGGAATTTCTATGTCATCCTAGACAATTATACGCTTGACGTTGCTTTCGATGGCAAAAAACGTTTTCTAGAGCCGGCGAATAACTACACATACCAGTTTATTTTCTATGACACTAATAATAATGAGATTCCCAATACCAGGGTTAGTAACGGCACAACAACGAAAACAAAATTCGGCAATTACATCAAACCTGATTTTGGATTTGCGTACTCACCGGCAATCAAGGCAACCATTGGCTTCACATCGGCTCATTTATATCTGACGGCAATCAATGACGATAGCGACTTGGGTGAGATTAATAGCTTCAAACGGAATATATTATTGAGAACTAGTTTCTTTTTTGGAATTTCTCCTCTCACTATCAATTCAGATACCAAGCAACCTATAACGAAATTGGGAAGCGCTGGAAATTTTGTTTATGGAATCGGTATTCGTGCACCCTTTTATGGTTATGCGTTAAAAAGCCGTACCGCCAGAGCCCTACTTCAACCTATGAGGTTAACTTTTGGCGAGATAGTCTTCAAACAAACAGATGCAAACTCTTTAATTGTTCACGATAATTTGAAGCAGACTTTTTATGTAGGGCTTTCTTTTGATTTTAACATCGGTGCTTTATTCGCGCCAATTGCTAAACTATATACTCCATGAAAAACAGATTACTCAGCTTTATGTTGATAATAGCGGCAGGGTGCAATTCAACTCTTGAGGATCCGGATTCATTGCCTGCTGACAAAACATTGCAGCTTTCCGCAGATTTGACTTCGATACCTTCGGGTGGAGGAGGAAAAACTCTCGTTTTGGCACGCGTGCCAAAAGAGGCTGGACTGCTAGACATTACCTTTACCGCGACTGCCGGTTTATTCCGAGAAGCAAATAATAAAACAGTCAAAGACCTGACGGACTCATTGGTTTCTGATTATCGGTATGCTTCAGCTGTATTGGTTTCAGATGCCACCAAAGGCACAGTTTATATTACCGCGGAAGCCAAGACTTCGCGAGTCCGCATCACTGTTACTTTTAACTAACTATTAAAAATTGATATGGCAAAAAAAACTGTTAAAAAGAAAACTACCACTAAGAAGCAAGCCGTGGCAAAAAAACCAGCGGCATCCGTGGCAAAATCTTTGCAGATGCAAGAAGCAATTTTTGACGGTGGAGAAAAGGGTTGCTGTTGCCTTACCGTAGCCAACAATACAATATGCAAAAGCCTTACAGAACGCGAATGTGATCGTTGGGCTGAGCGAACCCCTAACGCTACACGCACGTGGGTGCCTGGCCCATGCCCTCCGTGAATTGTATACCCTTGCCTATGTTGTATTCCCTCGCCCTTGCCGCGAGTTCTTCTCCGGCAACCCATTTCATAAGAAGAACTAAGCGTGATAAAACGTAGTTCAAACCACGCTAGCACAACCACGTCTCTGAGTTTTGAGAATACTAAGTTTGATTTTCTGATTCATCATGTGGAGATTTGAGACTGTTGAGATACCAGTAATAACCTCATTTTTTGCAAACCATAATTTCATGAGAGAGCTTCGGGACCTTTTGGGAAAGAAATTAAAAGCGGTGTCTTTCTCTACTTCATTTGAGGGACACAAAGATTACTCAAAAGATGAAAGAGTTGATTTTGACTATTTGCCCCTCGGTGGACTGACATTATTATTTGAAGATGAAACGATTTATTGCGTAGCCGACTACTTTCTTACTTCACTGGGTACGAGTGGAGTTGGGGTCAAAAGACTAGACAGCTTTAAAATGTGGCCCAACTCAGAAGACAGGTTTGAGAAATGGGATTCGATAATTGGAAAAGAACTAAGGACAATAAAATTGTATTGGAACGAAGAAAGTTGGAATAACGGAATGAAGAATCAGAGTTATCCGGAAAGTATAGAGCTGGTATTTGAGAACCACTCCTTATTTTACTTCTGTGGAGACGTTGACGACTACAATCCAGCAGAGAATCAATATAATCTGTTGACAGGACGTGACACAGGTATTATTTTTTACAACGTTGGCACATTCGGAAGATATAACCTGAACAAGGACAAGAGGGTTGAGGAAATTACGGCCTTACAACAAAGTACATAACGACTGGGGACCACATGAATATCAATGAACTTTCCGACAATGAGTTAAATATTTTCCAACAAGTGATTTCATTATGCGGAACAATGGAGGAAAAATCGAAACAACTTAAGGATTCAGGAACCTTTGACAAATACAGGGAAATTCACAACCAGTATTTGAGGCTCATAAATACGACAGAGGACAAAGAAGAATTTAATGAAGCACTTAAAAGACTGATATTTCTCAATTGGTATCATATGATGGAGCCCAGTTGTTTCACAGGCCTTTGGGAATTAGATGGAGACACAATTCATGAATCTTATTTACACCTTAACGACTATTTGAAAACGAACAAAGCTGACGGAGAGTTAAAATGGATGGTATCCTATTATTCACATAACGACTGGACAATCTTATTATACAGCGAAAAAGAAATGCCCGAGTTGACAGCATTTGTAAAAAGCGTGGACCGAACCAAGAGTCATTTGCCCGACAAAGACGTGTTGGCAAAAACAATGATTGATCGCGGACAAATGGGGAAATATTTTGCGAGTATGTGATGGTGCCGACATTCATTTCACCCCGCCTATGTCGGTGTTCCATCGCCCTTGCCGCGAATTCTTCTCCGGCAAGCCTCATTTCATAATGAGTACCACGCGCGATAAACGTAGTCAAACCAAGCTAGCGCAACCTCGTCTCTGAGTTTTGAGAATGCTAAGTTTGATTTTGTGATTCATCATGAAGAGATTTGACCCGTGAACAAGCCGGTTTTAATGAAGTATACTCTACTAATTGTATTGACCATTTTGACGTTTCCTTCCGTTGGGCAGGAGATTGAAAAAATTATTTTCACCTCCCAACAAGCTGACGAACCACCGACAAAACAAGGGCAACCTAAATACTCATTCGAATTTAAAAGACTTGCAGGTGATGAATTATCAACGTCTGATTTTTACGAAGAGGGGAAGAGAAAAAAATTGAACGACAAGATAGCGATTGACAAGGACCGAATTGAAAAAATAACTGAATGGAAAAGGCAGAACAAAAGGACTTTTACGCAATCAGATCTAGGACTTGATATTACAACTTTAAAAACCCAAGCGAATAACTACAAACTAAATTTTGATCTGCCGACAGATTTGATTGTTAGAGTTGACTCATTTCAATTCTGCCAGACGCATAAAATAACCAAGAGCATTTCGACGGGAGGAGAAATGCTCACTGTGACATTGATATTCAAAGACGGACAGAATCAGAAATACATTTTTGATTCAAACGACATTGGAGAAGATAACTTTAATCTCAGGAATTATATCCTGTGTTACACTCTGCTCGCGGATAAAATTCCCATTGAAGTTCCAGGCTATGGCTTCTTTTCGAAAAGCAAATTCACAGACATGGTCTTGTATTATCAAAAGACCGTTGAGTGTGAGGGATATTATTACAAGGAGTTTATAAAAAAGAATCCCGCCATGACAAGCAAGGACAAGATAATGATGACCGGCTGGAATTTTATTGAGTACATGGGGCAGCGAAACAAAAAAGAGTGACGTATAGAGAAGTTCAGCCCGTGTCTGTGTCGGTATTCTCCCGCCCTTGCCGCGAGTTTGAGATACTAAGTTTGATTTTCTGATTCATCATTCAGAGATTTGAGATTGTTGGCTGGAGGCTAATATTATGTGGACGCAACTTCGACAAGAAATAGAAAAAACCAGGACTGAGTTTCATCTTCAGGACCGTTTGAAATCCGTTGGACTAGACGAATGGAAAGACATTGAAGAAAGGCTCTATAACACGTTTAGTGTCGCAAAATCACATAGGACGAGACCGACCTGGATTTGGGAGAATTTAAAAGTTGACAATTTAGGAATTGCTACTGACGGACAACCCTACCAACTTCTTGATAAGCTAATTGACCCGGGTGTGGATTTGTTTCTTTTTTTAAATGAAACGGTTAACGAGAAGGATAAGTTTTGGATTTACGAAGGGAGGGTAGAAGCAGTGAAAAAAGTGATCGAGGAGACGATTGGTATTGATGAGGTAATTATTATCGACAAAAAGTATAACTGGATTCTATGCGTCAATCACCATGACGTTGTTATAGTTGGAGGACAATTAATGGTAGACAGACTAAAAAACTTGATTAAGAGATAAATACCCAGCCTGTGTTTTGTCTTCTTGGCTCCATCGCCAGTGTTGGTGTTCCCTCGCCCTTGCCACGAGTTTGGCATAGAATAAAGATTCAAAATACTGCTCAAAGGAAAATGAGAAAGAGAAGCCTCACAATGACATGTAAGGCTTCTCTCGGATTTTATTGCTTTGCTGCCATAGCTTGAGTACCTGACCAGTCTCCAGTACCTATTTGGCTTATGCCGCCATTAGATACATTTACTCGCCACAACGCCCCTGCTTGAACGGCATACAAATAGCCATCCAGTACGGTCATTGCAAGAGTACCAGACCACCCATCAGGATAATCGCTGAAAGGGACTACATCGCCATTGCTTATTGTTACTCGATATAAAGTCCCATTCTGAACAGCATAAATATAGCCGCCTACTACAGCCATTGCTTCAGTGTTAGCCCAACCGTCAGGATAATCACTGAAAGTGATTACATCACCGTTGCTCACGGTAACTCTATACATAGTTCCTTGCTGGACTGCATAGATATAGCCCCCGGAGGCCGCCATTGCTTCTGTGTTTGCCCAACCGTCAGGGTAGTCACTGAAAGCAACCACATTACCGGTACTTATTGTTACTTGATACATGCTTCCTTCCTGAACAGCATAAATATAGCCGCTCATGGCAGTCATCGCTTCCGTATTCGGCCAGCCATTGGGATAAGCACTAAATGGTGTTGCCAAACCGCTATTAGGATTTACCTGGTAAAGTGTTCCACTGTGAGCTGCATAGATATTACCTCCATATCCGGTCATCGCATCAGTTGGTTGAAATGCGTTGTTAAACCCTGAGCTCGATCCGCTGGCCTTATCTACTGCATATAAAGTACCACTCTTAGCAATAAACAAATCTGAAACTCCATAAGTAGTGGTAAGAGCAACACGATCTTCAGATGTAAATGGTCGGTTAGTGTTACTACTGCAAGCTAACATCCATGATCCATTTGAAGCACCAGTTGGTGTTCCCGCAACGTGGTTGGCACCCTCAGTTCCGGCACCTTCATTAATACTGGCCCCGCCACAGCTAAATGATCTATCCATGTAGTCAGTATGACGAAATCCGATGGCATGACCTATTTCATGAGCAATCGTTGTCGCTGCATCTGCTCTCTGGGCAGCATCGTTGTAATAATATGTATTCAGCTGAACAGGACTGGCAGGGTTACCGTTGGCAGGGAAGCCTGCAGAGACTCCTAACAACGTACTCTCTTGATAAAATGCTGTAACGCTAATATCCGCATTGGCTGCATTCAAAACCCGTTGAAATCGCAATGAAATACTTTCTGCATTATAACGTGCCAACGCCTGATCGAACGCAGTCTGCATATAAGTTCCAAAATTCGTATCCATGAAAACGCTGATCATTCTTGGAGTACTTAAAACAAGGTTGTTTGTAACATAATGCTGAGTTCTTCCATTTTTAATTCCTTTTTGCTGTGCATCAAGTGAATTAATTTGTGGGATGGTCAGGTAAATGTCATATTCAACAATATATCCATCTCGAAATTTTTGCAATCCCTCGCTAGTGTCAAAGCCTGCTGCTTTTAGTTTGGCTATGACATCATCTGGCACTGCATCGGGTTTACCCTTCTTTAAATTATCCTGCTGTTCACACGACATTACGATTAGAAGCATCAAAAACAGATAGACAATTTTTTTCATCATAGGCATGGATTTTGTTGTTTAAGTTGTTGTTGGTTAATTTATTTTTTCCTTACAAAAAAATCGCTCCGGAAGCGAGCTCCTATATTCTGTAATATCTCTCCTCTTGTCAACGGGAAAAAACCCATACGCATACGGGAAAATTCCCGGGTGATTAATACCCATAAGAAAACAGCATGTTATGAAATTGTGAAGCGTGCGAAATAAGTGAGTTAGTGCAACCCCGCTTTTTGTTGGAGTTTCCCTCGCTCTGCCAATGTGTTTGAGATACTAAGTTTGATTTTCTGATTCTTCGTGAGGAGATTTGAGATTGGTGGGAAGCAACCCATAATTCCTGGGAAGTTCGGATGTTGCGACTATTTTTCTGATTACCCCCTGAATATGGGGGTGAAGCATCTCAATTTATGCAGGGCTATTTGCTTTCAATTTTTTAATTGTTGTGGTTTGAATCATATGCGATTCATCTGCGTCAATTTTAAGGAGACTGGAGAATCTGTGAAGAATCGAATATATAGGAATCAAGACGAGAAGAAATGAGAAGGACTCAATTTGGAAAATTAATAATAGTTATTTGTTTAATACTGGAGTTATTCTCATCACTTGTTGTTTTGCTTAACTCTGAAAAAATGTCACCTCTGCTCCTCCTTGTATTTTTTGGCATTCCGACATTAATCCTTCTATTGTTTTATAAACTTGATATCGTAATTACTGAAACTCAAATAAAAATTTCTTTTGGAATTGGCATTATTAAGAAGGGTTTTCAAATAGAAAAAATAGTAGATGTAAAGCCTGTTAGAAATCCTGCAATGGTAGGTTGGGGAATTCGTATTACTCCAGGCTATTCTTTGTACAATGTAAGTGGATTAGACGCAATTGAACTGACGCTAAAGGACAAGATTCGAAAAGTGAGAATTGGAACTGATTCAAAAGATGAGATCGTTGAATACATAAATAAAATTATTAAAAAATCCTAAACATGAAAGCATTTAGAAAAGCCATTGCAAATAGGTTCATTGTTCTGCCGATAATTACAATTTTCGTTTTGGTAAGTTGTAAAGAATCGATTTCATCACAACAAAAGACATTTTCTGGAGAAGATCTTTTTGTGGGAATTTTTATGGGTAAAGGGGAAGTAGCTACACTATTGCCTACGATCGTTGACTATGGAGTTATTCAAAAAGCAATTGACTCAAATTCAGAAATTAGTAAGAACCCTGAGGAAATTAATAATGTCCTGAATTTGATTCTAAAAACTATAAGTAAAAACAATCCCAATTTCTTTTCGAATTTCTCCACGAACATTCGAAGTGGAAATCATACTGCTATTCAGGAAACACTTTTAGCCGGTGCTATTGAGATGCAAAAAGCGGTTATTGAAATTGCAGGGATATCCGAAAAACAACTTGAGACTGAACTTAACAAGATGCAATTGGGGAAAGTATTTGACAGTAGTGGAAATGTCAATATTGAAAATGTTAAAGCTGCAATTGCAAATCTTAAAGCGGGATTTTCAGCTTCTAGTCCATCGGGCAGAGATCAGTGCTTTGCTCTCGTTGTAATAGTAGCAATTGCCTTCGCTGTGGCTGCAATTGTTAACATTGTTCTTGTTGTTGAGTATGGAGCTGCAGCCATTGATGTTAAAGTAATTGTTAGAGAAGAGGAAGCTACTCGAATATCTGGGGCAAGCTTCGTACGTGAAAAGTTGATCAACGAGATCGCTGAAATTCTGAAAAAATAAGGCTTATCCAATATTAAAATTGGATGGTACGTTTAGTCCCTTTAATAAAGGTACTTATTGCATTCTTTTGGGTATTCGTCTTACTATTTGTCATGGTAGGATCACTCCCTGAGAATCCCCTGAGCCCTAGTTCAAAAAATAGGCTGATCTTAAAATCGTTGTTGCCGGAGAGATGGGGTTTTTTTACAAAAAGCCCTCGCGACTACGAGATATTTATCTATTCAAAAAATGGAGATAATTGGGAGTCAATAATGTTAACTCCCAATTCTTCTTATAAAAATTTTTTTGGCATCAACAGAAGGGCGCGCGCTCAAGGATCAGAGTCAGGCATTCTTATTTACAGCCTACAAAAGGATAGCCTCAATTGGATTGAGAGTAAAAATATTACTCATCAGGAATTCTTAAAGACTAATCAGTCCGCCCCATTTATCTCTATTGAGAACGCAGTAAAGAAGAAAACAATATGCGGAGATGTTTGGGTTATCCTTCAAAAGCCTGTGCCCTGGGCGTGGAGTAGTCATTTGAAGGAAGTAAATATGCCAATGAAAGCGATACACCTTAACATTATTTGTAAATGGTGAGGGAAATTTTGTATTCCTATTTCGTCAAGCCGTTGAATATTACTTTATGGTCAAATGTCTATGGAGTCGCCAGGACGCTATTGGCTATTGGCACTTTGTTGACATTAATTTTTAATCATACCGATATATTATTCATTCAAGGCGTTGGGGTTTCTCCACCTGTTTGCAATGACATAACTTGGCTTAGTCTTTTTTGCATTTTTAAAAATGACTTAGAGTTAGCGCGATGGATCTCTGTAGTTATCTTGGTCCTTGTTGCGTCTGGGTGGAGACCTGCCATTACAGGAATGTTACACTTTTGGGTATCCTATAGCTTAAATTCTTCTGCCCTAATTCTAGACGGAGGAGACTCCGTAACTGCTGTTCTTACTTTGCTATTACTTCCTATTTGCCTCACTGACAATAGAAAATGGCATTGGGTAAATGAAGAAAATAAAATTCAAATAGGCCCGTTTTATGAAGTCAAAAAATGGATAGCATTTACTACCTACCTAATAATACAGATACAAGTCTCCTACATTTATTTGGATGCAGCAACAGAAAAATTTAGAGTAAATGAATGGTTAGATGGTACCGGAGTTTACTATTGGGTATTTAACTCCTACATGGGGGCAGACGATTGGCTGAAATCCATTATGATTTTCTTTGTCTCAAACAGATTTGTAGTCACTACCTTGACATGGGGAGCAATTATCATTGAGTTGACTCTCGGCTTGGGGCTTTTCATAAACTATAAATTTCGTAGCACTTTATTAATCCTTGGCTTTTTTCTTCACTTTTTATTTGCAATTCTATTTGGACTAATCCCCTTCTCACTCGCAATGAGTGCAGCATTAATCTTATATCTAAGGTCGCCTGACAATTACTTTTATTTTTGGTATCCCAAAAAAATAAAAAACATTACAATAGCGAACACGTAGAAAAATCTTCCGCCTGCTGGTGTTGCCTTTGCCGCGAGTTTGAGATACTAGGTTTGATTTTCTGATTCATCATTCAGCAATTTGAGATTGTTGGTCAGGCTGCCATCGACATCATTTTTTTACAATCTTAAACTCCACCCGCCTATTCTGCCTCCTGCCCTCCTCATTTCTGTTGGTGGCAATAGGGTTGGCCCCGCCATAGCCTATTCCCGTAACCCGCTTAGCTGAAATGCCCCTTGCCATGATATATTTTTTCACCACATCAACACGCTCCTGGCTCAGTTTCAAATTCGCCTCCTTATCACCAGCATCTTCCGTGTGGCCCTCCAACTCAATTTCCACCGTTGGATTGTATTTAAGAAAATCTACGACCATATCAAGTTCATCATTCGATTCAGGTAACAGTTCGGAGGTACTTTGTTTGAACAATACACTCGGCAAGTTGATGGATATACCCAAAGCAATCGGCCGCAATTTCATATTGATCTCAAGCTCCCTCAGTTTCAGTTTGATCAGATTGATTTTAGCCAAATATCCAAAGTACCCTTGCGCTTCCACACGGACCGAGTACACTGATTTGGGAAGTAGTTCTGCTTCGTAGATACCCGCTTCTGAAGCCATAACAAAAACGACATTCGGTCCATAAAAAACAATATTAGCGGCTACTGCTCCGCCCGTTTCGGAGTCCGTTGTTTTTCCAAAAATCTTTGTCAGTCCGTTGTATGGCTTCTCAGGAACAATTTCTTTTGCTATTGGCACTTCCTTCGGTATCGAATCTTTTTTCGGCTCGGGCGCTGCGACCTCAACTTTCGGTGGCTTTATTTCCCGAATGTCACCAAGCCCATCGCTCTTGAACGTAGACGTATAAAATATTTTGTTTGCACAGGTGGAGTAGAACAATTCCCTCCCATCTGAATTGACTGGCGCGCCTAAATTTTTTGGTGGCGACCAGTTTGTCCACGTACTGTCGAGTCGCTCGCAAGAAAAAATATCAAAGTTGTCAGGCGATGATGAGTTGCTGGCGAAGTAAAGCGTTTTGGTATCGGCACTGAGCCAGGGTGATAGTTCCTGATTTTCTGTATTGATGACCGCCCCAAGGTTTTTCGGTTCAGTCCACTTGGTCCCAGCACGTAAGCTCACATAGATGTCCTCCTTGCCATAGGTTCCGCCCGCGTCAGCAGAAAAAACAAAAACCGTTTTGTCGGGTGTAATGTGCCCGCCAGTGGCAACACTTTTATTTTGGAAGGCTGGCACGGTTTCGTTGTGCGGCACAGTCCAGCCAACACCCGTTCTCCGGCTCACCGAAATCCCCTGGCTGCCGGCTGCCTCACCATCATAAGTGTAATGCCCGCATAGAAACATTTTCTGTCCATCGGAGGAAAAGCCAAGTACTGCATTGTAAGCGCTGTTGTTGATTATCCCTTTTGCCGGTGAAGGTGCTGACCACTTGTTGTCCTCCCAACGGGAAACCCAGATGTCGCCCAAATCGTTTTTGCCGGAAACATTTAATGGATGCCTGGCAACAGTGAAATATAATTCGGTACCGTCAGGGGTGAGCACGGGCGCCTGCTCGTCATATACAGAGTTCAGCTGGGCGCACAACTTTGTTGTCACTAATACCAGGAGGAAGGAAATTCGCATCATCGAAGCAAAACTAACCCTACAATGGCAATTCATGCAAATAGGGTTTATATATGAACGGCTTTTGTGAGTCCCCCTCGCCCTTGCCGCGAGGTCTTCTCCGGGCAAGCCTCATTTTATAAGGAGAACTAAGTGCCCTACATGACAAGAGTTTTTTTGAATTAGGTCAGGTAGAAAGACCTGACGACACAGAACGGGGAAAATCACTGTTTGCCGTGATGTACGGGAGTTCACCACCTCCATACTTTTACCCCGAAGAAATGAATGAAAAATCGTTATGATAAAAATTGGAACGCTACTAGTTGTTTTAAGCCTGTTTGGGAGTAAAAGTTTAGCTCAGAATGCAAAAGCAAAATCGAATAACGAAGCTGAGCTAAAAGAAGTTTTATCAAGTTTTATGAAATGTATTGTGGAAAAAGACAGTGTTAAGTTTTACGGTCTTTTTTACAATGGACCTGTTACCTGGGTCGGGGTTTTTAAAGAAAAAAGCCAGAGGGAAAAAGACAACAATATTTTTATTGGCAATTACAAAGGATTTTACAGAAACGTCTCTAATAAAGATTTTGATGAGGAGAAATTCTACAACATCAGTATTAATGAAGACGGTTATGTAGCATCCGTCACTTTTGATTATTGTTTTTGGTCGCTTCATCAAAAACAAAACTGGGGCAAGGAGTCGTGGGGCCTTGTAAAAGCGAATGGGAAATGGAAAATATCGAGTGTTATTTTTTCGATGGAATATGAAAAGAATGTGCCTGAACCTAAAAGATGACCCTTTATAGATTGTAACAATCTCTAATTGCACTTCTAATTTTAGTGACCATGAAAATTCCACTTTTACCTTTATTGATTTGCCTGGTATTCTTTGCGGGAATCTCAACAATCTCTGCGCAGAATTTATGGCAGACTAATCCGAAGGAATGTAAATTACTGAATGACACACTTGGTACTAAGCTATTACTGGTTACGCTGAAGCCGGGTGACTCCCTGGCGCCACACACACACCCTGCGTATATGGTCTATTATATCGAAGGCGGAGAATTGACGGAGCAGTTTATTAATGGTAGAACGATACATGCTAAAATGACACCGGGTCGGCATGCACAGCGACCGGGACTGCCAGCTCACTGGGATAAAAACGCAGGAAACACCACGATCAAATTTCTAATGGTCGAATTCTCTGATAAGAAATAGGCCGGATTTTTCATTTCGGCCACATCAAGGGCGACCAAACAATGACCGAGGATTTACCGAACACCTTAAATCATCTCATAGTTGCCAACCTTATCCAGGTGAATGAGGAAGAGTCCGTTTTCATCTACCTCCATACACGATGTAAATTTAGCGCCATGAATAATGTCGTGCATAAAATACGTGTGTCCCGAAAAAACATTTTGCCCCGTTACACGATCAATGGCATTGAACCATACGCCAATCTCATACTGTGTTTTATCGTTATCACTCCAGTCAAAATTGAAAAGTGGGCTTTCCTCAGTGAGGGGATGTACAACCGTAAATGAATGGGCAAGAAAAGGCAGATAGTCTCGCTCCACTTTCAGGATTTTAGCATCACGTTTGTTAGTTGCTAAATCGTTAATTATAGTGAACAGAGCCGTGTGCAATTCCACCACTTCATTTTTCTTTTTGTTTGCTATCCTGAACATTAATGCCTTTCCACCTCGATAAGGAGAAATGAGTGCCTTTTCACTGTAAATGATTCCTGATGATGGCCTGGAAAATCGTACATACAACAAGCCAGTAATCACCGCTGCTCCGAGCATTGCAAACATGGATTCAATAGTAAGAATAACGTTGTTGGTAAACCCGACCGGAGTAATGCCTGCACCGCCCACGGTGGTTAATGTCTGTGCATTGAAAAGAAAGATTTCCCAAAATTTCCCGATTGATTGGGTTGAGGTAAGTCCATGAAAGTGCTCGAACCCTGTGATGGCGTTCAGCAGTGTGAAGAAAAATGTCAATAAAAAAAAGGGAATGAGAAGCATGAGAAAAAACTTGGGCCAGCGCATGGTCACCATAGCGTGGTAAATTTCTGATATTGACAGCCAGTTAACTCCAATTCTCTTAGCGCCCGTGGTGCCGTCTTTGGCAATCGTAGTTCGATAGACTTTCTTCACTTGCTCGATTTTTTTGAGCTATTAAGTAAGAAGAAAATTTTTTGATTTCAAAAATGGTCTAAGTTTGATTTTCTGAATCGCCATACAGAGATTTGAGATTGTTGGTCAGGCGACCAGCTATAACTCCAACGTACCAGAGAACTAAGCGTAACTCCAATGCACTTATTCCTTAATTTTGAATATGCGCAATGAAGAAGCGTATATCCGTTGGCTACAAGCTAAAATAAAAAGTATATGAGCAAAATAAAACAAGAGTATTCAAATCACAGGCACCTGGTTCCGTTATACCACCTCCTGACTTTTGCTGCAATGGCAGCCTTGCTGGTGGGATCCATTCTTTATTTGTTAATGAATAATGACAAGTCCTATGTGCTTCCGGTTTTGCTTGTCTTAATGGTATTGACATTAATTAGCGTATCCTTCCATAGCCGATCATTTGCTCTGAAAGCACAAGACAGAGCCATCCGGGCTGAAGAAAACCTGCGATACTTCATACTTACGGGTAAGCGATTAAATCAAGGACTTTCTCTTTATCAAATTATTGCGCTTCGATTTGCATCTGATGAGGAATTCGTTTCCTTAACTGAAAAAGCAATTGAGCAGAATCTAAAGCCAGATGAAATAAAAAGATTAATCAAAAACTGGCGGACTGACTATCACAGAGCTTGACAATATTCCTCGTGCTATGAACGATACGAAAGACAGCATTCAACAGAACGGATTTTCTATTGTCCCTCACTTTTTTTCCGACAACTATACTGACGGAATCATTGAAGAACTAAACAGGCACAATGCCCTGGCGTACGACAAGCAAATAGTTTCCGATTTCAATCTCTTAAATTCTGTACCCTTTATCAGGAACCTGGCGCACGGAAATCAATTAAAGTCATTAGCAGACCTCGTATTGGGCGATGCTTCGTTTCCTCTCAATGCTTTTGTTCTTGATAAAACACAAGACAGTAATTGGGGTCTCGACTGGCACCAGGACTTAAAAATTGCAGTTAAAAATAAAATTGAAACCACCGGTTATAGCAACTGGACTGTTGAATACGGGATATCTCATGTAATACCACCAAAAGAAGTTCAAGACACAACAGAGATTAATAAAATCATTTCTGGCGAAACACTTCATTGTGAAGTTAAAAAAGGCGGTGCTATGTTCATGACACCATTACTCCTTCACAAATCGCCTTACTCTACCACCAACAGAAAAAGAAGGGTATTGCAAATTGATTATGCCGGAATTGAATTGACTAATGGCCTTGATTGGTATAGTTAGGAATACACCTTAGCCTGTGTTGCCTCGCCCAAGCTGTGTGGATGAGGTGCTGAGTTTGATTTTCAATTCATCGTTCGAAGGCGGACGAAACAACTCCTATCTTTGCAAGTGTCATTCACATTCCCTTTTCCGTTCCTTACTAAATTCATTCACTATAACATATCCCTCAAACCTATTACTTTCGTTAAATCAGGCTTTATCCAAATTTTAAATTTTCTCTTATGGTCAGAAAACTTCAATTCACGGTTTTCTTTGTCTGCATTTTATCCAGATGCCTCTCTCAAAATATTGACAGCCTGGAGTCTCTTCTTAATCGGCCTGGGGATACCGTTAAAATAATAACGCTGAACAACCTTTCGAATATCTATTTTGCTAAAGGTAACTACGCCAAATCCGATTCATTCGCAACAAAAGCCAAAGCCATTGCTGAACAAATCAATTATCCACTTGGCATTTATAACGCGTACATCAACCTGAATTCGATTGCGTGGTCTAAAGATCAGATCACCCTGCGCATCGATCTGCTTACCAAAGCCCTTAAGATTGTGGAGGATCTTAAAAGACCCGATCTCATCATCGAATCTAAATTCCGGCTGGCTACGGCTTACCGGGATTATGGCTTTAAAGCAAAAAGCAGAAAGTTGGTTCTGGAAGCCTACACGGTTGCCGTGAAACTTAACGACAAGAAAATACTACGAACAACCTTACGAAACATGGCGATGCGTTATGCCGATGATGGCGATTATGCACAAGCCGTTAAATATTACAGTCAGACTTTAACTGACGAAGGAACCCAGAATTTTGCCGTTGCCAACTCTAATATTGCTCTCAATTATGCGCGGCTCAACAAGTTTGACTCCGCCATTTATTTCCACGAGAAAGCGATTAAAGCTTATGAAAAACTATACAAGGAATCAGGTACAAGCCTTAACATGGCCTATCTATTAACCATGGAGGGAGAAACTTATTCAAAATTTAACGACTATGAGCACGCCCTGGCTTGCTTTAACAGAGCCATAAAATGGCACAAGGAAGTACATCCCAACCCGCGAACATATGCTTATGGCCTTCTGAACATAAGTGAGATCATGCTCAAAAAAGAGAAGGGTCACGAAGTGAACCTGCAAGCGTACCAGCGGCAAATATTGGATAATCTTGAGCAGGCTATAAAGATTTTTAAAACCGGTGAAAGGTACCCTAACCTTCTACGATCTTATGCAGCGGCCCGGGAAGTAAACATGCTCACTGGAAATTATAAAGCGGCTAACGAATATGCGGGTCTCTACATCGTAATTAAAGACACGATAACTAACCGGGAACAGCGGGCAAAAGTAAAGGAACTGAATATCCAATATCAGGCCCAGGAGCAGGAACAAAAAATCGCACAACTTCAGAAAGAAAAATCAGCCAATACACTTCTCATAGCGTTGCTGTCCGGGTTGCTGGTCATTAGTGTTCTTAGTGTGTTTTTGTTCGTAAGCAGGCAAAGACTGCATTACAAAAATGAAAAAAGACAACTCGAGCTCACTGCCCTGCGGTCACAAATGAATCCGCATTTTATATTCAACTGTCTTAATTCCATTAGCCGGTATGTGGTGAAGTCGCAGGTAACAGAGGCCACCAATTACCTCACTAGTTTTGCAAAATTGATGCGTTGTATTTTGGATAATTCAAAGCACTCCATGATGGCATTACAAGAAGAAATTAAAACAATCTCACTCTATCTCGAATTGGAAGCCATGCGTTTTCATAACCGGTTTTCCTACACAGTGCATGTAGAAGAAGGATTGGACGCAGCGCACATCAAAATCCCGCCCATGGTCATTCAACCTTTTATTGAAAATGCGATATGGCATGGGCTTCATCATAAGCCCGAACACGGACGAGTAGACATCAATTTTTCGATCCGTGATAAATTCCTGGTTTGCACCATTGAAGATGATGGGGTGGGAAGACGGAAAGCATTGGAGTTTGAAAAAGCAAATGCTTCTTTCAATAAGGGTAAGTCCTACGGAATACAGATCACTAAAGAACGCTTAAACTCACTGTCGTGGAAAGGATTAAAAACCTCTTTAAAAATTATAGACCTTTTTGACACCGGCAATAACCCCGTCGGAACAAAAGTAGAAATAGCAATACCTGTTGTCACAGGAGAATAAACAGAACTCCTCAACCTTGCCACGTGTTTGCGATACTAAGTTTGATTTTCTGAAGCATCATGTGGAGATTTGAGATTGGTGGTTAGAATCAGCAATGACTCCAATGAAGACTGCTGTGATACTCGATTTGTTTTTGTGCGATACTAAATGCACGGCTGTCCCGAATAGTTTTGGTGCCCGCGACCATCCCAACACTTAAAACCCAATCGTATTTTTTTAATGGTCCATGTTCCGCCTGCTTTTTCAAGTTCAATAATTCTCATCTCTCCGCCTACGGAGTCGTCACTTAGTCCCTCGCGTGTCAGTGTGATGGTAGCCGCGTCATTTTCTCCAGGCTCGAAGTCAATTATTGTTTTTCGGTCGGGGCCATCAGGGCGAAATAATTCTCGGGCAATCAATATCGGGTCGTTGGTCCAGCTCTTCCCTTCCGCATACCACCCAGCTATTTGGTCGTTGTACGCTTGGGGATCTTCCACAATGAAACTGTCAACGTTGTCGCGGTTGCAAGAAGTGAAGATTGCAAAAACAAGAAGAGCAACGAAAGGCAGTCTGCTTTCTTTCATATTGTTCCCCGTTGCGTCTGCAGTGTTTGGCGGCACAAGTCAAAAATAGAGAAAGAAAAACGAATCAAGTATTTTCAAACTGTGAAGAGCTTTGCGGGCAGAGAAGTATTTATCCCCTACCTGCATTTGATGAATAAGCCCGAGGAAGGAAACCTGAAGGGCATGGGGCTGATCTACAAGGTAACCCCGCAGCCACTATAATTTAATCTCAATCAACACGGGGCTAGTGCCTGTTTCCGTGCCTCAGGCATTTTGCGTGATTCCCTGCGTGAGATCTTAATCCAAAATCAGGTACAGCCCCTTTGCCGCTCCGGCCACACCCGGATGACTTGGGATTACCTTGCTTTGCTACATAAGTACCAACAAAACGCGGTCATCAACGGCAATGTTGAGGTATTCAGATTGATTTCTAAACAAAAAAATTAACACACCTCTATGATGAAACCCTTTCTTTTATTGTCGTCTCTTTTCCTGGCTCTATGTATCATCTCATGTAGTAAAAAGTATGAAACCCCCGAAAAGCAAATTCAATTTGCATTTACCGATGTTTCCGGTGGCAGTCCTGCAGGTGGCCGGATAGCCGCTGCCGCAGATCCTCAAAGCGTTATGGTAACCATCAAGGATAGCAATGGCAACATGGCAGCCGAGAAAAAAGAACTGACCTTATATAAGTTTGGTACAAGCCTGCTGTCATCACCGCTTACGCTAAATGTTTCAAGTGGCAGCTATCACCTGTCTGAGTTTTTCATATTAGGTGCTGATAGTAAAGTAATTTATGTCACTCCGAAAGAAGGAAGCACCATGGCGCACCTGGTCACCGACCCGCTGGACATTGCGTTTGGCGTAGATGCTAACAAGATCACTACCGTCACTCCAGAAGTTGTTGCCGTTGACGACAAGACCAATGCTGCCGACTACGGATACGGCCAATTTGGTTTTAAAGTGAACAATAAAATACAGGCGGTCTTTTCGAGCTTCATTATCGGTACTTCCAATTTTGTACTGACGCAATCGCATATCAAAATTGAAGGACTCAGTGACAATTCCTCCGGTAACCCTGCCGTGCTGTGGACATATGAGACTGACCTTGCGGCAATGGCCAATACGCTTACCATCCGAGAAGCTGCAGCCTACCGGGTAACGGCAACCAAAACCGGGTATCAAACCTGGCAAAAAACTTTGTTGTTGAAGGATGGAGATAAAACGGAAATCATTTTTCAGGATGGAGCTTGGGGTTACAACACCGTATGGAACAAACATTTTGGCGGTTCTTCTCATGATATGCCGGTACAAACTATCTCAACACCCGATGGCGGAATTCTAACGCTCAGCCAATCGCTATCAACAGATCATGACATCCTGAATAACAAGGGTCAGTCAGACGTGTGGATATTGAAACTGAATGCATCAGGTATTACGGAATGGAGTGTTAACTATGGTACCGCCGGAGCTGATGTTCCCTTGTCGGTGATCGGCTTCGCTGACGGAAGCGGATATCTTGTAACGGGGTACGCAATAGCGAGCGACTTCAGCAAAAAAGGTTGGATAACAAAAATCGGCAGTGCAGGAAATGTGGTTTGGGAAAAACAAACCGGAACTTCCCTGTTTAGTGCAAGCACTTTGGCATTGGATCAGCAAGGCTTTGTTCTGGTGAGCAGCGTTAATATTACAGGCACGGGAACAGTACGTGAAATAGACACCAATGGAAATACAATTTGGGATAAGTCCACTCCAGTCTGGGGCAGCAGTATAGAAATTGTGAGATCAAGTGATTCTTACCTGGTAACTTACCAGAGGAGTATTGTCAAGATCAGCATGACGGGAGATGTTCAATGGAATGTTAAACCTTTTAATGCGAACGGTTATGTAGACTTCAGGGTCTTCCCGCAAGCTGATGGCTACCTGGTGTTTGCTACACAAAACATTCAACCAGACCCAACCAAAGCAGCTACCGATGATATCATTGTAGCTAAGCTCGATGGCGCAGGCCAGGTTAAGTCAATCAAAACTATAGAAACACCAGCAGGTGACATTTTAGGCGATGTGATTCAAAAGCCTTCCGGCAACTATCTCTTGGTTGGTTCAAGCTATGCCTATGGCAGCGTCTTCAACCAAGCGCGAATTATGGAAGTAACACCTGAAGGAATTGTCGTTGGCCAAAAAGATTTTGCAGGCGGAAAAACCTATGGAGCCAGCTTCAATTCTATTATCAAGTCAGGAGATGAATATATCGTCACCGGTTTTGCAGATGGCGCGGGAGGTGATATTCCTGGCAATTATGGTATTGATGATGACGTGTGGATGTTGAGGATCAAATTCTGATCTGCTCTAAGCGAACTTAGTCATAAGTGCAATTCCGGTCTTGGAATATAAGAGGTTGCCACAAGGCAGCCTCTTTTTTTAGCTGCAGAAGGCCAGCAACATTACGCTTCTTCCAGAAAAGCAAGGATGTATCCGTCGGGGTCGGCTATATAAAACTCCCTTCCATAGGGCCTGTCGCACAAAGGTTGTACGATATCAACTGCTTTGTTTTTGAAGTCGTTGTACAGATCGTCAACACCGCTTACTGAAAACACGATGTCGAGATCTCCGTTCTCTCTCTTGTTTATTCGCTCTTCGGGTGAAGGGCTTCCCGATTTCAGGTGAACAGTGAAACCATCCTTAACAATACCTGCATAAAACTCTTCGAAACGAAAGTCAAGATTGAAGCCGAGCTTCTTTGTGTAGAATTCAATGGAATGGTCTATGTCTGCCACAAGAAATTGCGGGCTCATTTTTTTAATAGCAGAAAATGTGGCCGTGTGCATATTGAATTTCAACCAAGGTCACTCGTCTCCTTATTTGCCTCCGGCTGAAAATACAACTCCACTAAAACCAGGAGCGTGCCAATCATGACTGAGACATCGGCCATATTGAAAATACCGGTGCGAAAGATGCCGAAGTCCATGTGCAGGAAGTCCGTTACTGAGCCGTAAACTATCCGATCGTATATATTCCCGATGCCTCCGCCAATCACAAAGCAGATGCCGGTGACTGCCGTGGTCGACAGGTCCTTTTTTGCAAACAAGTAGATAAGCGCAAAAGCTAGCGCTGCTATTGGCATCAGGGTGAGGAGAAGTGATCGGAGTGGTTGTGGTAGAGAATCGCCCAGGCTTAAGAATGCGCCAGCGTTTTCAACTTTTATCAGCATCAGGTAATTATTGAAATAACCGATCTGCTCGTTGTATTGTAAGCTTTGCCGCGCTATGTTTTTTGAAACCTGGTCGCACCCAATGTTCGAACCGAGTACGATCAATATGAGCAGTGTTCGTAAGTACTTGTTTAGTTTCATCGTCACCATGTTTAGCTGATGATAAAGTTAATTAAAGAAAATTAATGGCAGCCGTAGCGTCATTCTCCTTTGACCAATCTCTTATCGACCAAATCAAGCAGGTCGACATCAGCTGAACGTTTGTTCATTTTCTTTCTAATCAATTTAAATGTTTTGGCCTGAACCTCTTTGCCATCAATACAACAACGGCTGGTCAGTCCCCAAAATGACTCCACCCCTGATGCGACAGAAAAATCGGAAATGTTCATTCCTTTATGATCGACCACCATTGGTTGTACATATAATCTTTTAAACGTCTTCTCATTGATGTAGCCAATTCCGCTGCTATCGGTGGTGAGAATGTTCTCTTCCACATTTGAAAGCACAAGGCTCACAGGGCCGGAATAACTTTCCGGGATTACAATTTTTAATTTGACCGGCTCGATACTGAAATGCAGGTATAAGAAAAAAGCAGAGCTCACCAGGAAATAAGTGGTGGGGAACATGTTCGTCTTAATAAATAATTCGAACGAATAGGTAAGCAGGAAACAACCGACCACAATAGAGAGGATGGTCCAAAGCACGGGGAGCAGTATACCTTCGGGAGCTATCAATACTTTAACGATCAGTGTTGCCAGGAGCCCAAATGCAAAAAGCCCTGTTGTCATTTTAGTCTTCGATTTCATGAATTCATATCTCATGTCAATGCTTTAAGTCTATTCGTTTCACATAGCCTGTCGACTTTGGCTCAAATCCCAATTTTGGGTAAAACAGATGCGCTGATTTTCTCTCTTCCCTGTTTCCGCAGTTTAGCAGAATAAGTTTTGCTCCTGTCTGTCGCGCCAGTTTTTCTGCGTGTTCAATTAATTTCTTCCCTACGCCAAGCCTTCTATGTTCCTTGCCTACCACCAATGCTTGTATTCTCATGAAGTGCCCGTCTTGTTCCCAAAAATAATTTTTATTCAGGCCTATATAACCGACAATCGCGTTCTCGTGCAATGCAACAAAAGTCCAGTAGTTCTCGAGGTGCCTGATGGCTTCCATCCTCGCAATCATTTGTTCGATTGTAGTGGGGTAGCCTAACTCGTTGGTCAAATTGGTTAGACTGTTAACATCGTCTGGCTGAAAATCCCGAATCGTTAAGTTGTCTTCCGCCATTTCCGAAATATAAGTTTTCGATTATCTCTGGACATGAATTCTAAACATTGGCAACTACCGTTGCCCGCGTGAATTTCGCTTATTTTTCTTTTTGGTCAGATGCTGATTTGCAATTACGCGATCAAAAAAGGCAATCACCCGGGCTCCCCTGTTCATGGGTATGTTTTTTCTCAGCGAAATTCCTCTATTTACATTAGGGACAAGTAAACCATCTATTCGTTATGGGAAATCTATCTAACATCGGTCGGATCTTCTTCGGCATATCCATAGCTATCATGGGGCTCCTTACTATTTATTATGGAGATTTTCCTTACATGCTGATACCACCAAAGCATTCCGGAATTCCAGGCATTCGAATCCTCGCTTACGTTTCTGGGGTCATGCTTACTTTGGCCGGAGCAGGCATCGCATTTGAAAAAAGAATCAGGCCAATTTCGCTCCTGTTGGGAAGTGTGCTGCTATTAATATTCTGTTTTTGGTTTATTCCTTATCAATTGCTGATCAGTCCGAATTATATGCATTTCGGAGATTGGGAAAATGCAGCGAAAGAATTGACGTTAGCCAGTGGGGCGCTTGTCATTGCAGGCTGCTATTCAGGGAATAATGAAAACACACTCATTCGTTCTTTGAGCAAGGTGATACCCTCGGGAATCATTTTGTTTTCACTTACCATTATCAGCTATGGTGCTGATCATTTCCTGTATGCCAAAGAAGCAGCCAATTATGTTCCATCGTGGGTGCCCAATCATTTGTTCTGGGTCTATGCCGGGGGCGTGGGGTTGGCAGGTGCCGGCCTTGCAATTATTTTGAAAATCAAAGTTGAGTTGTTCGCCACTCTTTTAGGTTCAATGATTCTCACCTGGTTTATCATTCTCCATATTCCCAGGATTGTAGTATCTCCCGTGGCTTATTTAGGAAGTGAAATTGCCAGCGCATTCTTAGCTCTTGCGTATAGCGGAATAGCTTTTGTGATAGCAGGAATGGCTAAAAAATAACTAAGCGCAAAATTTTACTGGAACGATGCAACTATTCCCCTTGAATGTCTATCCTTAGTCTAAAATTAAGGCATTATGAAAACAATAATTCTTTTAGCCGCTGTTTGTCTGGCACAGGTTTCATTAGCACAGGATCGTAGCGAAAATCTGAGGAGACTTAATAGTGACCTTGCTCGCGAAATTCGCCTCGCGGTAAGGGCTGAGGTCAACGGTAAAGTTCGCTACCATGCTGTCAGGCACGGACATGCATGGCGCAGTGCCATCAAGCAAAGCCTTCGTTACCATCCGCATAATGTTACTGTCATACGAGGACACTCTGCATGGGTAACCCGTTACGCGTATCGCGATGGCCTCCGTCAGGAGATGCGCCAGATGCGTAAAGAAATAAGAGAGTCTGTTCGCTCAGGTCATCGCGTGCGTTATCGCGTAAGAGAAGAATAGTTATTCGTGCGGCCCAATGTGAAAGTGCATTCCTGTGAGTTTGCTATCGATATAGGCAAGTGGCCTGTACAAATAGTAAATCCAGGTTTGTCCTTTTGGAAAGATCACGTATTGATTTCCATCGTTTGCCCACGCCTCCCCGTTTGTCGTTCGTATTATTAGATAACATAAAATGTATACAGCGTTATGGCACCAATTGCTTTTAACCGCTTCTTCACTGCCGACCGGCTACTCATCTTTCGTTTTGCAATAAGCAGAGGAAGCTTCTAAGGAGTATTTCTTCTCAAGGTCAATATCGTTAAAGCTTTTTTGTCCACCCCAGGCGAATACTTTTTCAAAGAAGGGAAGGAGCTTGCTGTTTTTGATTTTCGTAAGGAAGTATACTTCGTGCTCCTTTTCTTTCATACCCATTTCGTACAAAACGGTATCGTGCTCTGTGATACCGAGGTCATGGAAATAATGCATCATCCGGAAATACTCGCACACATTTCCACTTTCGAGCCTTCCAGCAAAATAGAAGGGCATAAACCAACCGATCACATAGCACATAAACGAGATCACCTTGCCTATCGTGTGAAATTGCCATTCATAGAATTTGTTGATGGGCACATTGTAGAGCCGCATGAGGGTCAGTACTTCTTTCCTGTGATTCCATTCGTCTATTTCAATCTGGTGGATGGCCATTTTCTGCTCTTTGTCTTTTACCGCACCGGCATGTCCCTGGTATGCAAAAGCGGCTGCCTTTTCAGCAGAATATGCTTTTTGCAACAGTGTTATTAATTCTTTGTGATTAAGTTTCAGGGGAGACATTAGACCAAATTGTTTGAATCCAAACTACGAATTAACACTTTGCCCTGCAATGGCCTCGAAGATATTGTCAGTTGCCATCATTTGCTGTTCTTCCTCTTTTTCCATTTCTCAAATTTAATCTTCAGCAATGTCACTGCATTTTGCTTGCCTTTCCCCTGCCCGAAAATCTGCAAGTCAATCGAAGGATGGCGGTCACCCGGTTTTGCCACGGTCAGAAATGCACTTGTAGCCCGTTGCTCGCCACATCGTCTGTCACCGCCCGCCAATGAGCCCGCCTCCAATGCCATCATCAAAATATCTGCGATCGACAGCGATTCGTTTTTTCCTTTTTGCACTGCATCCATGATCACTTTTAATTCAGTTTCGCTCGTCAGTGTGTTTCCCTGGACGCAAACACCCTCAGCCGTCAAAGTTCCTTTGAATGTGTTCGTCAAAAGGCCGGTGTATGTAGCAGGCTCATTAATGTGACGGATCGTAATAACCGCGTACTGCTGTCGTTCGGGATCAAAGATGGAATCACGCAGCGCCTTAATGATCTGCTCTGGCGAAGCTTCCGCTAACATCAGCTGTATTCCTCTCTCACGGGCGTCACTATTGCTCATGGCCTGAACTACAATGGCGCCCACGTTGGGAACTATTCGGCCAATGCCGTAACAACTGTAAGTACACGATGCACCGGCAATACCAATCTCTTTTGTTCTGGAGTCAATAATGATAATGGACCACGTTGCAAAAACATTTGCACAAGAGAGAACCAGTGCGGTAAGAAGGATGAATTTTTTCATTTGCAGTCAGCGAAAGATAACCATTAGTAGTATGCAGCTATGGGAGATAGTCTCACTTTGAGAACAGTCATCATCTATAAGCGATATCTCCATACGGGGAAAAACCCCGTGTATAATACGGGGAAAATCCCGTACCAAATATTCAATTACAACCTTACATTTAACCTATGGTTAGGCGCCACTCGTGGCGTGCCTGTCTGCTGCAGAACCCAACCCGCATCCTGCTTGCAGGCAGGCCCTACGGGGCGGCCACTTCACTTAACCTTCATCAATCTTATAGCAAATTGAACAAGCGTGTCTATCGACATGCCACTCCATCAACATATTTGTCGATCACCTGCAGCGAAGTAGAAGTATTGCTGCCGAGGAAGTCTTTAATGTCTTCGTACCTGACTTGTTTTTTGTAATCTTCCAGAAAAACTTTCGACAATGGTAAGTATGACCAGTGCCATTTTTCTTCTTCATAACCTGTTCGGCCACCGGCCTTAGAAGTGTAAGGTTGGCAGAAACCATATTCGCTGGCATGTGCCGTAAGCCATTGATACACTTTCAATCCGTCACCTGCTTCGAAATAACTGTTGTCGAGGGAATTCAAGTCCATGTCGGTGCCCCAATGATGGCGCGAGGTGCCAGGCATGGAACTGTACAGGAGAATGATGCGAGCACGTTCGTTCAAGTCGGCTACAGTAGTGAGGTCTTTGCCACTAACTTTAGTTTTACCTGTCCACTTGTTCTCCCAAATGCCTTTTTGAGAATCGAAGTTGCGAGTAGCTGAAATAATTGTAAGTGTTACACCTTCGGCTTTGGCGGCAGCACTCATTTTTTGAAAAGCAGTAAACGTCTCTGTACGCAGGTAGCCATTCAATGCGCTGCCTTTTGCATGTGCCGCTGTGAGTTGGGTAAATTTTGAATCAGTTGCGGGACTAAAACGCCCTAACAGGTAATTCTTGTCTGTTGGGGTTTGAGGAAAAAGAAAAGTCAGGATGAAGAAACCAAAAATGTATTTCATACCCTGACTTTATATTTTACAATGCTGAATGACTTAAACTCCTAGAATCAGTCTTCCCGGATCTTCGAGCAGCTCTTTCACACGCACAAGGAAGCTCACTGACTCACGACCATCGACAATCCGGTGATCGTATGAAAGTGCGAGATACATAATCGGTCTTACTACCACTTCACCATTTTTTACCACAGGACGCTCAACGATGTTGTGCATACCAAGAATTGCAGATTGTGGAGGGTTGATGATCGGGGTTGAAAGCATCGAGCCGAACACACCACCATTGGTAATGGAGAATGTTCCTCCAGTCATTTCTTCGATAGAAAGTTTGCCATCACGACCTTTGGTAGCAAGACGTACCACTTCACTTTCAATTTGTGACATCGAAAGTGACTCGGCATTCCGGATCACCGGTACAACCAACCCGCGCGGAGTTGATACCGCAATGGAGACATCACAATAATCGTGATAGATAATTTCGTCTTTATCAATAGATGCATTCACCGCAGGGAAATCTTTCAAGGCTACGCAAATGGCTTTGGTAAAGAACGACATGAACCCGAGCCCTACGCCATACTTTTCCTTGAACTGATCTTTGTATTTGCTGCGCAAGTCCATTACCGGCTTCATGTCCACTTCGTTGAACGTAGTGAGCATGGCGGTTTCGTTTTTCACAGCTACGAGCCTGCGAGCAATTGTCTTGCGAAGAGATGTCATTTTTTCCCTGCGCTCTGTACGTTGTCCGCCCGAAGTAATCACAGGAGGTGCTAACGCGGGTGCTGGTTTTGATTCTTTACCCGAAGTGGATGGCTGTGCCTTCACTGCATCTTCCTTGGTAATACGTCCGCCAACACCTGAGCCTGAAACCTGAGCCACTGGAATTCCTTTTTCATCAAGGATCTTTGCAGCAGCAGGTGAAGGTGTTCCGGAAGCGTACGAAGTTGTTGATGCTGGAGTTGAGCTTGCTGTAGGTTGCGTTGTCGCAGCGGGTTTTGCCGCAGGAGCACCACCTTCAGTAACTTCAATTTTGCATATGAGTCCACCGATGGGGAGTGTTGTCTTTTCTTTTGCAACGATGCGCAGGATACCGTTAGCTTCTGCAGGCAGTTCAAATGTTGCTTTGTCAGATTCTACTTCGGCAATTACTTCATCAAGTTTTACAAAGTCACCGTCTTTCTTCAGCCAGGTAGAGATTGTTACTTCCGTGATGGATTCGCCTACAGCAGGCACTTTCATTTCTTTTATCGCTCCGGTTTGCATAGGTTTTGAAGCTTGTGGTTGGGGGGTAGATGTTGTTGTCGTGGTTGTCTGTGGTTGAGGTGATGAAGCAGCGCCACCGTCTGCGATTTCACAAATGACAGTCCCGATCGGAACAACCTCACCTTTTTGCTTTGTTATTTTTAAAACGCCAGGCTGTGGTGCCGTCAATTCGAAGGTGGCTTTCTCCGACTCGAGCTCGGCAATCACTTCGTCCATCTTCACGACATCGCCATCTTTTTTAAGCCAATTGGCAATGGTCACTTCGGTAATGGACTCACCGACGGTAGGGACTTTTACTTGTTGTGCCATAGAAATTTTTTTGATTGAATTCGTTTACATGATTTCTCTTACTTCCGCGAGTCCACCGGGCTCACGAAAAATGACCATGAAGTCTTTCATGAATTAGTCGAGCGCCTGGTTGACAATTTTCTCTTGTTCCATTTTATGGACTTTCGAATAACCTGTTGCCGGAGATGCACTCGCCTTGCGGGAGATCACATCAAGCCCTTGCATGTAACGCAGAATGAAAGACCAATAGCCCATATTCGCCGGTTCTTCCTGAACCCAAGTGAGCTTAGCACCCTTGTACTTTTTCAATACGGCATTGAGTTGTTTTTCTGGCCATGGGTGCAATTGTTCCATGCGCACAATGGCAACATCTTTCGTTTTCTTCTTCGTTTGTCCTTCGAGAAGATCATAGTATATCTTTCCGGTACAGAGGACTACGCGCTTCACATTTTTTGCATCCACATTCGGATCATCAATCACTTCCTGGAATGAGCCTTTGGTAAAATCCTTCAAGGGAGAAACCACTGAAGGATGACGAAGCAGTGATTTAGGCGAGAAGACAATACAAGGCTTCCTGAAATCCCATGTCACCTGTCTGCGCATCAAATGGAAAATGTTTGCCGGTGTGGTCGGGTTACAAACCACCATATTGTATTCAGCACATAATTGAAGGAAGCGTTCCGGGCGTGCGTTGGAGTGCTCCGGTCCCTGGCCTTCGTAGCCATGCGGCAGCAACAACACAATTCCATTCATGCGTTGCCACTTTGACTCGGCACTGGAGATGAACTGGTCGATCATTACTTGTGCACCGTTGGCGAAGTCACCAAACTGAGCTTCCCAGATAACCAGTGCATGAGGAGACGACATCGCGTATCCATATTCAAAGCCAAGTACTCCAAATTCAGAAAGCAACGAGTTATAGATATTGAATTTTTGCTGGCCTTCTTCGATGTGATCGATTCCGCAATAAGGTTCGTTTGTATTGGCATCAAAAAAGTAAGCGTGACGATGGCTGAATGTACCACGCTTCACGTCCTGGCCCGACATACGCACGGGTACACCTTGCGCTAGCAGCGATCCGTAAGCAAGAAGTTCGGCTTCGGCCCATCCTAATATTTTATCATCAAAGAATGCAGCCTTACGATCCTTCAATAATTTTTCAATCTGCTTTAACGGTTTAAACCCTTCCGGAATGGAAATGAGCGCTTTCGCTACTTTATCAACAACTGCTTGTTTGACGCTTGTGTCAGGCGACTGATCGAAATCCTCCGGCTTTGATTTATGAAGTTTCTCCCATTCACTCTCAATTTTTTGTGGCTTGTAAGGAAGAGGTTTTTGCTTTACTTCATTCAACCTGTCTTGCAATTGATTGCGGAATCCTTTGTCCATCTCATCAGCAAGCGTGGCATCCACATCACCTCGCTCGATCAATTTCTTCACATATACTTCGCGTGGGTTTGGATGCTTCGCGATCAGGTTGTACAATTTCGGTTGTGTGAATTTCGGTTCATCGCTTTCGTTGTGACCATGCCTGCGATAGCAAAGCATATCGATGAAAATATCCTGACCAAATTTCTGGCGGTATTCTACAGCCAGGTTCGCACAAAACGTCACTGCCTCCGCATCATCACCATTGACGTGTAGAATCGGGGCATCAACAATTTTTGAAATGTCTGTACAATAAATAGAAGTGCGGGCATCATCAAAGTCTGTAGTGAAGCCCACCTGGTTATTGATAACAAAGTGGATCGTTCCTCCGGTAGAATATCCCGGCAAGCCTGACATTTGAATCACTTCATACACAATACCCTGTCCGGCAACGGCAGCGTCACCGTGAATGAGGATCGCCATTGCACTATTCACTCCTTTATATTCATCATCAATCTGGCCGCGGGTATAGCCCACCACCAGACCATCGACTGCCTCAAGGTGTGAAGGGTTCGGAGTAAGTTTTACATAGATTTTATTTCCGGAAGGAGTTTCGATATGGCTTGAGTAGCCAAGGTGATATTTCACGTCACCATCACCCATAGTTAAATCAGGGTTGACAGCTCCTTCAAATTCCGTAAAAATCTGTTCGTAGGTTTTCCCAAGAATGTTGGTGAGCACATTCAAACGGCCACGGTGAGCCATACCGATAACTACTTCTTTCACGCCAAGCTCAGCCGACTTGTTAATGATTTTATGGAGCGCAGGAATTGTATTCTCCCCACCTTCAAGTGAAAATCTTTTCTGGCCCAGAAATTTTGTATGCAGAAAATTCTCAAACACAACCGCTTCATTGAGCTTGCTGAGAATGCTTTTCTTTTCCTCGCGACTTGGATTAGAGCTGAAGTATTCCTTTTCTATCTTATCATTAAACCAGTTGCGGACCGCATCATTGCGTATGAAATTGTATTCGAAGCCTATGGTTCCGAGATAGATTGTCTTGAGCCTTTCGATGATTTTCCGAAGGGATGATTTAGGCATCCCGATTTCGGCCGCCACATCAAATTCAGTATCCAGATCGGCATCAGTCAGACCATAAGTAATATGATCAAGCTTTACACCGTGGTCTCTGCGCTCACGCACCGGGTTAGTATTGGATTTCAGGTGACCAAAAGAGCGGTAGGCAAAAATGAGCGCCCGCACTTGTGTTTCCTTTATATTCCCTGATACTTCTGTCGTGGAATGGCCGTTTTCGCCAAAACGCTGTGTGGAGAAATCATAACCCTCGAAGAATTTCTGCCAGGTGGGATCAACTCCTGTGGGGTCTTTTTTATAATTCTGATATAGCTGATCGATATAGCCTACGTCAGCATTGGAGATGTAGGAATACTTGTCCATGATTTTGAAGATATAAATCAAAACTAAGTAACATTCGAAGAATATTAAAACTTAATAATCGTGTAAACAAATATATTGCCAAAGGTGTTACTTCTGACCAGAATAGAGGATTTAATGCTTGAATGACCTGTTTTTGATTGGAAAGGTGGGCATGAGAGTTGCTGGATTTGAAAAAAGCCTTACTTTTGCAGTCCTTTTAAAAACGGACGAGATCCAACATTAAAAATTAAAAAATGGTAAAAATCAGATTGGCCCGCAGAGGCAGAAAGAAACTCGCAATGTTCGATGTAGTGGTGGCAGACGCGAGATCCCCACGTGATGGTAAATTCATCGAAAAAATTGGCACTTATAATCCGCAGACTGTACCCGCATCTATCGAGTTGCTGGACGACCGCGCATTTCATTGGTTGATGAATGGCGCTCAGCCTTCAGATACGATCCGTGCCGTACTTTCCTACCGTGGAATCATGTACAAAAAGCATTTGCAGATTGGCGTTAACAAAGGCGCTCTGACACAAGAGCAAGCTGATGCTAAGCTGGCGGATTGGATGAAAACGAAAGAAGCGAAGGTTCAAGCTAAGATTGACGGAGTTGCGAAAGCAAAAGCTGACAAGGCCAAATCACGCAAAGAAGCCGAAAGCAAAGTTCGTGAAGCCCGTGCAGAAGCTATCCGCAAGAAAGCTCAGGTTGTTGAAGCCGCTCCTGCAGCGACTGAAGAAGCACCTGCTACTGAAGCTCAGGCTTAATAGCTCAAAAGACTTATCCAAATGCCAATACTTTGAAAAGTGTTGGCATTTTTATTTGATATGAATATCGAAGAGTGTTTTAAGATCGGGTACGTTTCCAAAACGCACGGACTGAAGGGCGAAGTCACCGTTGTCTTTGAAAATGAATTTGAATTAGACGACCTCCCTATCATCTTCCTGGAGTTCAATGGCAACCTCGTGCCTCACTTTGTTGAAAAAATCTCGGATCGTGGCGACAAGTCTTTCGTGAAATTTGAAAACATTGACTCATTGGAGCAAGCCGATTCCCTCAAGGGTTGCAGCATTTATCTTTCCAAGTCAAATCGCCCAAAACTCAAGCGAGGACAGTTTTACGATGATGAGATCATTGGCTTTGCCGTGGAAGACGAATTCGCTGGTGAGCTAGGAGTGGTAAATGATATACAGGGTAATGGAACAAACCGGTTGCTGGTCATCAATTACAACAATAAGGAAGTGCTGGTCCCGATCAATTCACCGTTTGTTAAAAACGTGAACAAATCACGGAAGACAATTCAGCTAAATTTGCCGGAAGGCTACCTTGAAGTTTAATTTCAATCTATCTACTTTCCTCCTTCGTAAGGATAGTTGTCGTAATTATTCAGAATGTCTGTCACAAGATTCCAAACTGCTTCATCGGAACCATCCAGTTTTCGCCGAAGCCAAAAGCCGATTGCCACATATTCATTAAATGGGTAATACCCCTCCTCATCCTTGAATTTTTCATTCACTTTGGTAAATGCGGTGGTCTCCTCCAGGGTCGGGCTGTAGCGGTCTCTTAAATATTCCATCGCAGAGAATGGAGATTCCTCCGAAGCTGCATTAGCCTTCTCCAGGTAAGCCTGGGCTTCGGTGTCAAAGTTTCCGTCAGCGATGAATTCATGCGAAGCGGCCATCATCCAAATCATTCTTCGAAAAATGGTCTCGTAAATTTCCTTAGAGGTGAATCCCAAAAACGTTTCGTCTCCCTCGGGCATTCCATAACGTTGGAGCCATTCAACAAAAAGAGGATTGAGCGATTTAAACGGCAGTTCATACTCTGTACCCTCTGCAACGTATTCGTAAGGCCTGATGTGGGAAATTGATTGCAACAAATCAGCGAATGAATCATCGACACTCTTATCCCAAATTTCGATGATCGCTTTTGGTCCATGGTTGTCAAACATACTGCGGAACTCCGTGTACATTCCGAATGCAAGGCCATTCATTTTTATAGTCTTTCGATTGGTGAAGAGGTATTGGGAATATTGATCTTCGGCAACCTTGCGAAAAAACGTTTCGATCAGAGCTTTGCGATCTTCAGCTTTCAGTGGCAAGTGATCAACCTGGTCAAGGCCTGTCTGGTAGCTGGCCTGAGTTGTCGGATAAGAGTTATTGTCATTCGGTTTTCCTCCATCATTCAAATTAACAAAACGATCATACCAGCGTTCCTTGCTGAAGTGGTTGACTGAGTGAAGTGTTGAAAAGATGATACTATATCCAGATAAGGAATTATTCACCTCCCTTACAATAATGCGCCTGGCTTTTACATTTTTCAGTTTGGCGAAAAGATGTTTGTCGTAAGAGCCGGTCATGTAGGGTAGCCCTCCAATTACTGAAAGTGATCCGACGGGCTTGAAAACGAGCGTATCCCATCGGAAGACGTCAACGCTGTCAGGCGATGCTGGCGGACTCCAACTATTAGAATAACCAATGGCTAATCGGAGGTCTTGCTGGTCGAGCCCGCTTAAAATCAACCCATCAAATTCCGTCTGGTGAAACAAGCCGATCGTAGTTTCAGGTCCCCCACTGAAATTCGAGCTGCTTTCAATTTTAATATAACGTGGGGCTGCTTTGTCTAAAGTAAACAGTGCTGCCCCCGGAACAATGAGACAAATTGTGAATATGATCAATGGGGTTTTCTCGACCTTTTTAAGGTTGTTCTCAATCACCCATTTCTTAACGGAGCTGAAAAAAAGACTCGATAAAATCAATAATGCATAAACACCTACGACAGCCGTGTAAATAAGAAGAGCTTTAAATCCGCTGTTCGTTTCGCGGTAAGGTAGTTCAAACGTTACGAGAGCTGTTGCGGCTGCCAATAGCAGCAAGCAAATTCCGATGAGGAAAATATAAGAGTAAGATTGACGAGACCCAGAGATCCAGACAATACTGGTGATGAGCAAGCCAAGCGTGGCAAAAACAGATGAAACAGCAAAAAATATCCCTGCACTTGGTTCTAAGAATATCACGATAAAGGACTGGAAGCCAAACAAAAGAACGACCAAGAGGTTAAGAATGGCAAAGACACGCAGTACAACCGGGGTTTTCATGGGTATTGGTTTTAAAGGGGGCAAAGGTCTACACTACAAGTGGAATGCAAGCACACCAATTCGTGTAACACAGTTTTAAATTAGTAAAATAACCGAAATAAGCAGGCTACGATTCCGCTCTTACTTTACTGTTTTTCTTTCCATAGAAAAAGTAGATCACTAACCCAATCGCCAGCCACGCAAACAGACGAATCCACGTACCCAACGGAAGCGAGAGCATCATCACGAAGCAAGTAATAATTCCGAGAATAGGAACGAGAGGCACCCATGGAGTTTTAAATGCGCGTGGCAGATTGGGCTCGCGCTTGCGCAGAACGATCACCCCGATGCAGACCAAAATAAATGCGAGCAATGTACCAATGCTGGTCATTTCCCCGACTACATTAATTGGCACCAGGCCTGCAAACAAGCTTATAAAAGCACCGAGCAGCATATTGCCTTTGTAAGGCGTTCTGAATTTCGGGTGAATCTGTGAAAAAAGTTTAGGCAGCAGGCCATCGCGGCTCATTGAAAAGAATACCCGTGACTGCCCGAGTAAGTCTACCATGATTACCGAAGTGTAGCCGATGATAATGGCGAGAATGATAATCTGACTCAACCAGTAGTAAGGTGTTTTCTCTATAGCGATGGCTACGGGTGCTGCGCTGTTTTTAAATTCTGTGTAGTGCGCCAGTCCGGTCATTACGAAGCTGAACAACCCGAAAAGCAAAGTACAAATGACAAGCGAACCAATTATTCCAATGGGCATTGTCTTTTGTGGATTCTTTGCCTCCTGTGCCATAGTAGCGATGATGTCAAAGCCGATGAAGACGAAGAACACCACACCTGCCCCTCTGAAAATCCCGCTGATGCCAAATTCACCAAACACCCCGGTGTTCGGAGGAATGTAGGGAACATAATTATCTCCGTTGATGTAGTTCCAACCTAACGCAATGAAGACAATTACCACTCCGATCTTCAAAGCCACCACGATGCCTGTGTAAAGTGCAGAACCTTTTGTTCCACGAATAATGATAGCTGTAATGAAAATGATAATGAGTATGGCCGGTATGTTAATCCATCCGTGAATAACCGAGCCATCTGCGAGTTTGATGCTCTCGAAGGGCGAAGCGACAAGTTGTGGAGGAATGTGAATATCATATTTCGCCAGAAAGCGAACCAGGTATTGCGACCAGCTGATGGAAACAGTTGCTGCTCCCACGGAATATTCTAGCACCAGGTCCCACCCGATAATCCATGCGAAAAATTCTCCCACGGTGGCATACGCGTATGTGTAGGCGCTTCCCGCCACCGGCACCATCGATGCAAACTCGGCATAACACAGTGCACTAAATGCACAACCAACGGCAGCTATAAGAAATGACAGCGTGACCGCCGGGCCAGCATTGTTGGCGGCAGCGATGCCCGTCAATGAGAAAAGTCCTGCGCCAATAATAACCCCGATGCCGAGGGCAATCATATTGATAGAACTAAGACTTCGCTTTAAGGAATTCGCTCCCGTGTCTGCTGCTTCGCGCTGGAGTGCTTCAATGGATTTTCTGATCATAGGTCTCTATAAAAGGCCCGGTAATGTAGTCTATAAATCTGATAGGGATTTTAAAATTTAGTTAAATGGCAGCCTGCCGACAATCAATTCTCCTTACATATGTTTTTGCAGCGATTGACGTTTCCAGTAAGTAAGACTTCTCCAAGCCCATTCCAGCGGCCCCATGCTGAAGTAGCGAAGCCAAACTGCACTGAAGATGATTTGAAAAATCCACACAGCGCCAACAAAGTAGAGCAATTCGTGCCGGGCCAGTTTTCCATAGTAGTTCAGTCCGTAGCCATAGAAGAACAGCGTGCAGATAATCGACTGCATGAGGTAATTGGTAAATGCCATCTGCCCCACATTCGCGAAGGGCTGAAGGAGCCAATTGAAAACATTTGATTTCCAAAGCACAGTGATCAACCCAAGATGTCCCAATGCCACCAGCAATCGATGTGGCTGATACGCGAGTCGCCAAAGTGGAGAAATGGTGTCATAACATTTGAAGAAATCATAGTCCGTTTGCCTTACGGTGTGACCCAGAAAGTAACCTTCTCCGATCCCTAGTCCATAACCCACGAATATGAAAGACACATATATCCATGTAGGCTTTTCCCCCGTGAGCAGTCCCATCTTATAAAAAGCCATTCCGAATAAAATGAACAACATCGCATCGAAGAAAAGATCGTTGTACTCGATGGTGCTTTCCATTTTCTGATTCAGCGGCTTCAGGTACGACCATACTTCAGAGTAACTTCCGCTCATCTTCTTGTTTTCCTTTTCAACTTCTATGCGCAGGTTCTCTACTTTTCTTTTGCTGCGATAGGATTCCCATTTTTGCAAGTCGCCTTTTTGCTCTTCCGTCAGTGAATCTTTTTTTGCGTCTTTGATTGCGATCGCGGCCATGGCCTTCTCACGCATTTGAAATCGGTCTTGCACTAATAACCATGCCTTGAACATGATGACCGACATGAAGAAAATAGCCAGTACTGTCAGCAGACGTGGCGAGCTGTTACGTAACGGAAAAATGAAGAGTCCGCAAAGTGCATAGGTGTATAGAATATCACCAAACCAAAGAAGAACGTACGCGTTGATCAAGCCAAAGATCAGGAGCCAGATAATCCTTCGATAATAGATGTCGGCTGGCGCAAGGCCGTCCTGATTTTTTGAAAGCCTGGATATAATCAGGATAGCCCCTGCCCCGAAGAGCATGGAGAAGAGTGCACGGAAAGATCCTTCGACCAACACGTTGGTGAGATACCATGAAATGATGTCCGGCAATGACGTTTCATTCAATACATTCATATTGAATCCTGCATTGCCGTAGGAGAAAGCAAAGAAGCCGATGTTCAGAATGAGTATGCCGCACAGCGCCACACCACGAATAACATCAAGAATAAAAATGCGGTCTTTTTGTAACACCGGAGTTGCATTCATAGCGTCAGTATTTTCGAGTCATCCAAAATAGGAAATAAAAATACATCGGGGTTCGAAATAGCAGTAAATGGGTTATTTTCTATTTACAGAACCAGTTAAACGATTTGGCAGCCACCTGCACAAGCCGGTTCCCTTTTATTGTGAATAGGGATGTGACATTAAAAGCGATTTTTGTTACTTACCGAATTCATTTACAAAATCTTAAAACACACTTTACCTTAACTATGAAAGCTAAACTATATGTAGCAGCGCTACTTGCCGGACTGCTATCGGTGCCTGCTATGGCCCAAAAGAAAGGCAAGAAGGATGCTCCCACACCCGCTCCTGTGCCAGTAAAAACGGACACAGCAAAAAGCAAGGCACCTGGTGGGCTCCAGCCTTTCAAGAAGCTCATTACTGCAAGAGCAAAATCACAAAAAGGATTGTTCACTGTACACAGACAAGGAAGTGATTTTTTCTTTGAAATAGCCGACAGCGTCATCAACCGTGAATTTCTGATGGTCGTTCGGACAGCCAAAGCCCCGACCGGTGCTGGTTATGGTGGTGAGGAAGAACACAGACATGTATTGCGTTGGGAGAAAGGGCCTAACAACAAACTGTTCCTGCGCGCAGTGCTCAACATCAACAACAGTACTGAACAAGATAAGCCTATCGCGCAAGCAGTGCGCAACTCCAACGTAGAGCCAATTGCTGCTGCATTCGATATCAAATCAATTCGTAAAGACACTTCGATCGTAATCAACGTTACCGATTTCTTCAAAGGAGATCATCAGCTGATTGCGCTTGATCCCGGAACCAAACGAGGATTCAATCTCACTACATTACAGACTGACCGCTCTTATGTGCAAAGCATCAAGTCGTTCCCCATCAATACAGAAGTTAGAATGGTGAAGACCTACACTTCAGTAACACCTCCTCCATCGCCGGGGCCGTCAACCACGACAGTGTTGCCTGCCGGTGCGAGCACCGGTGTTGTGACTGTGGAGATCAACGCTTCCATGGTCATCCTTCCTAAAACTCCTGCACGCAAGAGACTTTTTGATAACCGTGTAGGTTTCTTTGCATCGGGCTACACTGTTTACGCTGAGGAATCACAACGCTCGGAGACGGAAGTGTTTGCTGTGCATTGGAGACTTGAGCCAAAGTCGGCAGCTGACATTGAAAAAATGAAACGCGGTGAATTGATTGAACCCAAAAAACCGATTGTATACTACATCGATCCGGCTACGCCAAGCAAGTGGCGCAACTACCTGAAGCTTGGTGTGGAAGACTGGCAAAAAGCATTTGAGCAAGCCGGTTGGAAGAATGCCATCCTTGCGAAAGAAGTTGACCCTAAAGATTCTATCAGCACAGAAGATGCGCGATATTCTTTCATCCGTTATTTCGCATCAGACATTCAAAATGCATACGGACCTAATGTGAGTGATCCCCGCTCCGGAGAAATCATCGAGAGTCATATCGGCTGGTATCATAACGTGATGAATTTGTTGAACGACTGGTACACCATTCAAACCGCGGCTGTTGATCCTCGTGCGCGCAAAAAGAAATTTGACGATGACCTCATGGGCCAACTTGTACGCTTTGTTGCCTCTCACGAAGTAGGGCACACCCTTGGTCTTCGCCACAATTTCGGTTCAAGCTCACGCACTCCGGTAGAAAAACTGAGAGACAAAGTTTACCTCGAGAAATACGGCCACACAGCTTCCATCATGGACTATGCCCGCTTCAACTACGTAGCTCAGCCCGAAGATGGTATCACCAATTTGTTTCCCGGCATCGGTGTGTATGACAAGTGGGCTATCGAGTGGGGATACAAACCCATCTTCGACACCAAGAGTGCAGATGAAGATAAAAAAGTGCTGAACAAGTGGGTGATCGCCCACGTTTCTGATCCGCAGTGCTGGTTTGGTTCGGAGATCAATCCGTACGATCCGCGCTCGCAGAGTGAAGACCTTGGAAGCAACGCCATGGTTGCCAGTGATTATGGAATTAAAAATCTGAAGCGCATCCTTCCTAACCTCAACGGTTGGTACACCGAGGAGGCAGAGAAGTATAACATGCTTAATGAAATGTACAACCAGGTGGTAGCACAGTACCGCCGGTACATGGGTCACGTCACAAAAAATATCGGTGGTATTTATGAGACTCCGAAGACAACCGAACAAGAAGGCGTTGTATACGAACCTACTCCGAAAAATTTGCAAAAAGATGCCGTTGACTTTTTGAACAAGCAACTTTTCGAAACTCCCAATTGGATTCTCGACCAGAATGTGCTCAGCCGTATTCGTCCGGGCACCGGTGTCGAAGCTCTTCGCGGAATGCAGGAGGCTACGCTTAACAGCATCTTCGACTATAGTCGTATGCAGCGATTGATCGAGACCAGCGCTCTCAATCAAAACGCTTACAGCCTCGATGATCTGTTCACAGATATTCGTAAAGGAGTCTGGTCAGAGCTTGCTACCAAAAAGAACATTGACGCTTTCCGGAGGAATTTGCAGAAGGTGCATGTGGAAAAATTGATCTCGTTGATGGATCCTCCCTCCACAAATACTCCTCAGGGTCCGGGCTTCGCCAGTCCATTCTTCCCTGCGTCTCCGGCATCTCCTGTGGCTGACCCCAAGAAGAGTGACGTGATCTCACTGACACGTGCTCACCTGGTACAGTTACAAGCTGAAATCAATACATCGTTGCCGGCATTTACCGACAAGATGAGTCGTTATCATTTACAAGATGTGAGTGCAAGGATCAAGGCAGCACTCGATCCGAAATAATTCGAAGTTCATATTTGATCTTTAAGAAGAAGGGAGCCCGCGGGTTCCCTTCTTTTTTGTTTCATCAGGAAAAGGGCGTATAAGAATCTCAAATTTTTCTAAGGGCACACCACGGGGAAAAAACCCCTCTTCTTCCGGGAATTTTCCCGTATCATTCCTTCTTTCAATCATCTACCTTCCTTGCCCATTTGAGCACAGCAATTGTTAACACTAACATAACCTGACACTATTGGGTTGTGTTAGTGATTTCATCTAATTCGATTTAACCCCAAACACACTGCTATGGCAAAATCAACCAAAACAAAAAGAGGCGCAGCTTCGAAGCGGACGCCTGTCACCGTTCACCGGTTTGCCCACCCATTCTTTGATGGCAAAGATTCCACAACACGTGCAAGCGTGGCAGGCGTAGGAAAAGGATTGGTGGACAACATCATCCAATCTCTATTGGAAGTACCGAAGCCTTCGCGTAAAGGCATCTGGTCGCTAAAAGAAATTATTGGCGAAGAGGGCGTGACTGAGATCACCAGCGCGAAGGAAATCTCTTTTCATACCACTGGCGATACAGGTAACACAGCCGATGAACTTCCCGAGCATGTAGCTGATGAGATGACGAAAGACTACAAGACAAGCGACCCTGCCAGGTCACCGGCTTTTTACCTGCACCTGGGCGATGTGATTTATTTCGACAACACTGACCGCGGCTACAGTGCGCAGTTTTATAAACACTACAAGCACTACCCGGGCAAGATCATCGCCATTCCCGGCAACCACGATGGCGAAGTCTTCAATGGCAAGGGCCATAAAAGTACAGGCCAGCAAAAAACACTGCAGGCCTTCAAAGAAAATTTTTGCATGAAAACTGCGGGTGTGCCATCAGCTGCCAAAGCCAATGGCATTTACCGGCAGATGGCCCCGCAGCCCGGTGTCTACTGGTGGCTGCAAACTCCCTTTGCCGATATTATCGGGCTATACTCCAATATGGCCGAGAACCCGGGTTTCCTTTCGGGAGGTAAAGCGGGCACACATCAAAAAGTATGGCTGGTCAAGTGTTTGAAGGACATACGCAACCAAAGGAGTAGTGGTACGCGCAAGGCGCTCATTCTGGCGGTGCATCATCCGCCCTATAGCAGTGGTGGCCACTCGGGCAGCAGTCAGATGCTTGCCGAAATAGATGCATGCACTGCAGGTGGCGTGTCTCCTGATCTCGTGTTGTCGGCCCACGCTCACAACTTGCAACTATACACGCGCAAGGTGAACTTCGAAAATAAAACAATGGAGGTGCCTTACGTAGTCTGCGGTGCAGGCGGCCATGGCACCACAGCAGTTTCTCCTGTTCAACCCAACCCGGCAGCCAACCCTACTTATGATAAGAGCAGCCGCACGTATGGCTACTCAAAAGTGACAGTCGATACGGAGAAGATCACACTCGAAATGTTTGAAATGGAAAAGGGAACTCCGCGAAAAACATTTTATAAACTGACTGTGAATTTGGCAACGAATAAAATTACAAGGTTGGTGACGTAAGCATTGTCATCGAAGCTCTATTCCATTGTATTCGTAACCCACGCTATCGATAGGCTGATTTGCCAGCATCTTACTTGCGTTTTTGATCAAGTTCATTTTCCGGCGAAAGACAAGGCCGTTAGGTTCTATTTTTACGTCCAGGTAAATTGAAGTATCGGTTTGGGCCAGGTGAAACCGGTAGGTATCATTTAGCTCACGGTCTGTTTTGAACTGGCGGAATTGAAAATAATGTGTGTCATTATAAATAATAAGAAAATCATTTTCGACACCTGCTATTGCCGGTCGCTCTGTTTTATCCTTGTTGAATACGATCTCTTCTTCACTCCATTCGCGAAACATCTCTGCATCGTTTCTCCGGTCGATCGAAAAATAGGATTTGATAATTTTTACTTTGGCTTTATCCAACGGCTTATCCGCCTCTACCTGAATTGAATTGCGGTTGATCTTGCCTTGCTTCACCCCGACCCGGAAAACAGCATAGCCACCAGCCACGGTCAGTGCAACAATCAAAACGATCCACCATTTTTTCATCGGCTTTGAATTTCAACAACCGTTTGTAACCAATGAAGTTACTTCAGTGTTGCCAGTGTGTCTTTCATGCGCTTCATTGCTTCGCGCAAATCTTTTTCCGAGGCTGCATACGAAAGTCGCACGCACTTCTCATCGCCAAAAGCCCCTCCTGGCACCAGCGAGACATGGCCTTTTTCGAGCATCCACATGCAAAAATCATCACTGGTATTGATGGTCTTGCTGCCATCGGATTTTCCGAAATAGGAGCTCACATCAGGGAAGAAATAAAACGCCCCTTGCGGATAGTTGGCCTTGATGCCCGGAATCTCTTTCAGTAATTGATAAACAATCTCCCTGCGCTTTTTGTAGTCTTCCACCATTTTGAAAGTCGGGGTGAGATCGCCAGTGATGGCAGCAAGCGCACCGCGCTGTGAGATAGAGCAGTTGGCTGAAGTAATTTGTCCCTGCACTTTGTTGGCGCCATCCACTACCCATTTCGGAGCAGCGATGTAGCCCACCCGCCAGCCTGTCATGGCAAATCCTTTGGCAAAACCGTTGACGGTGATGGTGCGGTCGAACATGCCCGGCAATGAAGCAATGCTCACACGCTCGCCCGTGAAGTTGATGTGCTCGTAAATTTCATCTGCAATCACCATGAGGTTCGCATGCTTGAGTACGACCTTAGAAATAGCCTCAAGCTCCTGGCGTGAGAAAACCGACCCCGTAGGATTGCAAGGTGATGAGAAGATGATGGCTTTTGTTTTTGGCGTGATGGCTTGCTCTACTTGTGCTGCTGTCACTTTAAAATCGTTTTCGAGTGTTCCTTTAACAAGCACTGGTTTTGCTTCCGTCAGTCGTACCAATGCATCGTAGCTCACCCAAAACGGAGAGAAGATAATCACTTCGTCACCGGGGTTAAGCAGCGCGAGCATCACGTTGGCGATGGACTGCTTTGCGCCATTGCTCACCACTATATTTTCAGCCTTGTAAGGCACGTTATTTTCTTTCTGGTACTTGGCGGCCAGTGCCTCCCGTAAATCCTGGTATCCGGCCACCGGCGGGTAGGCAAAATATTTTCCTTCATCAATGGCCGTCTTGGCAGCTTCGCAAATATGCTGGGGCGTCTTAAAATCAGGTTCGCCCAGGCTGAGGTTGATCACATCGACACCGCGGTTTTTGAACTCGCGCGCTTTGGCTGCCATAGCCAGCGTTGCTGATTCTTCGATGGCATTGATTCGATTAGAAAGTGACATTAACGGTTAGTTAGATTTATGAAGGCCAAAAATAACTAAAACGTGCGATGAGCTACACAAAATTTAAATCTATCTTGAGGCCATGCTTAAGCAATTGGCTACAAAGATTACGCACCGCATTTATGACATGCCCGTGCTGGTGCTGATGCCACACAGCCGGTGTAATTGCCGTTGCGTGATGTGTGATATCTGGAAAGCAAACAGCGAAAAAAAGGAGATCGCCCCGGAAGAACTCGCCCGCCACATTGATGCGTTCGGGAAGTTGGGTGTAAAGCGCGTGGCACTATCCGGAGGAGAGGCGCTGATGCACTCTGACCTGTGGCGACTGTGCGCGCAGCTTAAATCAATTGGCGCGAAGATCAGCCTGCTCTCCACGGGAGTCACGCTGAAAATCAATGCTAAAGATGTGGTCACTCATGTCGATGATGTCATCGTATCTCTTGATGGCAGCCGCGAAATGCACAATACCATCCGGAATATTCCTTCGGCTTATGAAAAATTGTCCGAAGGTGTGAAGGCGATCAAGGAACTAAATCCTTCTTTTCCTGTCACGGGTCGTTGTGTGTTGCAAAAGCAGAACTTCCGCGACTTTAACAACATTATCCGCTCGGCTAAAGAAATCGGCATGGACCAAATTTCCTTTTTGGCAGCTGACGTTTCTTCTTCCGCTTTCAATCACACACTCGGTGTGACGGATGAAAAAAAAGTGGAGATCGCCTTAACCATGGAAGAAACCGTTGAAATGGAGACGATCTTGAAAAAATCATTTCTGGAATTGAAAGAGGTGTACGATCAGAAATTCATTGCTGAATCTCCGACTAAGATGCTATCGTTAGTGCAACACTACCGCGCGATGTTTGGCAAAGAACATTTTCCTAAAAAGAAATGCAATGCCCCCTGGGTGTCGGCAGTCATCGAATCTACAGGGGATGTATTGCCTTGCTTTTTTCACAAGCCTTATGGGAATATTTATAAACAGGAGTTCACCGAGATCGTCAATTCAAAAGAAGCGATTGCTTTTAGGAAAAACCTGAATATGGCGCAAGATGCTACATGTCAACGCTGTGTTTGTTCGCTGTACGTGTGAGATCACGCCTGGATTATTTGCCGCAGTGAATTTTTCGGTAAATGGCCAAGTCTATTTTCCAGTTTTCTCCAGAGTTTAGGAATATCCTCCTCAACCAATTTCTCCTGGCCGGAGACAGAGATACGATGACGAAGTGTCCCTAGTCTCTTACCGATTTCCGCGTTGCAATACCTTATTCTCCCATAGACAACTACGGCCATGATGTCCCCCGTATGTTGAAGGAAAACATTTTCATAATAGTCGGAATGTTTTATAGGTGCAATCCAGAACTCAGTACACCCTATTTTTATCTCAGGAGTAGCCATGTGAAAAATTTTAGCAGGAACGGATGTCACCATATCGTAAATCTCCCTGGTTGAAGCCATACCTGTTTCTCTGGCCACCCGCATTTCATCCAACAGAGTTGCAGGTCCTGTCATCAATGAGTCTGTTCCCAGTACTACCTTGATTTTATTTTTCAATTCATTTACAGGGGCCGTCTGATTGAACATAAACAAATTGGAAGAAGGGCACCATACCATAGATACCCTGGACTGTTCCATCAGCTTCATATTTCTCTCATTCATCCCCACGGCATGGACCAACACGGTGTTTTCTTGCAACATGCCTAATTCTTTCAGTTTTGGTATCTCCGCTTTCGCGAAAGAATCGACACCCTCAGCTGCATGAATTACGAATGTGCTTTTGGGATTCGAGGGAAATTTCTTCTCAATTTTTGGTTCAAAAGCAAGTGAGTGCGCCCATTCTGTCGCTCTTATTCTTACCGGAAATAATCTGCCGCCCAACGCCTGGTGCCACTTATTGTGATGAACTACTGTAGTTGCTCCCGAAATCAGATTCTTAAAGCTACCCCACGTCAACCGGTCTTTCATCTCAAGTCTCTCGATTTCTCGCACGGGCGATTCCATCGGCCGGTAAATATCCTTAGCCCACTCCGTATAGTTTTGGTAAGGAGGGTTGCCCATGAGGGGATACAAGTTCATCTCAACATGGTCGTGCGAATTAATGAAGCCCGGATACAAATAATGGCCTGTACAGTCAATAATGGTATCCTTTTCCTGGCGCTCCAGGTTTCCAATTTCGGAGATTCCCTGGTACCCCACACGTATATCAGCCGTAATGAGATCGCCGGAAGCCCACGAAATATTTTTAAGCAAGTAATTCAATTCGTGTTATGCTTACGGATTTTCATTCCAAAAACCACAGGTTGACCTTTCCATTCTGATTCAACCAGGTCTTCAATGGAAACCCCGCAGCTTTGAATGATTGAAAAATAATGTTCAAGGTCATGAAAAAAATGCTCCACCTCAAACGTCTTATTTGTCGCTTTGTCTACGAATGTTCGCTTCGCCCCTTTTTGCGTCTGGATCGGGTGGAAGTCGGTGATGAGCATCATTCCACCGGGGGTGAGGTTGTCGATCAGGTTTTTAAGCACAGCCTCCGCGTCAGGGATGTGTGCAAGCACAAGCGCACAAATAATTACATCAAATTTTCCACTGACTTTTTCTTTCGACAAGTCGACACATTGCAGATCAATATCCTTGCAATTCTTCGTTGCTTCTTCAATCATCGCTGGTGATAAATCGACACCTGTGACTTTTGAAGCTCCCCACTTTTGTGCGAGCAAGCACAACGCGCCCGCACCACATCCGGCATCAAGAACAGATTTGCCTTTAATGTCAATCAGCCATTTCGCGATGTACTCGTTCGAATAAGTTTTGATTGGATTTGCTTCTGTAAAATAAGATGAAGCCCATCGGTTGTACCCATCGAGGGGTTTCAATTTCCTGACTCGGTTGAACAAGCCCATCAGAGCCCCTGGATTTCCGGTTGCCTGTAACGCAGCCAGTATTTCATCAACGCTTTCAACTCGTATGGATAGCTGAAGAAGTTGGATTTGTAACGGAATGAAGAAATCCACTTGATAGCACTCCGCTGCAAATCCGAAAGTTTGTAATCACTAACCGTAGGGTACTGCGCATGAATGACGGTCTCGAAGTCGTGGATGTAGCGAATCATCTCGGGCTTCAACCACGGTGTAAGGAACACGCGGTGCAAGTCGAAGTTCAGCCAGCGTTCCTGCATCCATTCGTCCAGTGACTGTGGAAATGTAAATCCATGTTGTGCTGATTCGGCAAGCAAATCAGAGCCATCAGTTGGAACAGGCGTATAAATGTAAATTACGATCTCCGTTTTCGGATTGATCGACTTAATGTCCTTGATAAAGGCAACCTCATCATAAATCTGTTGCCAAACCTGTTCTTCTGTTGGTGCAGGCAACCCAAGCACAAAAGAATATTCCGGGATGATCCCGAATTTTTTTATTCGCGCGGCAAAGGCCTTGATCTTTTCACCGGTCTGCTTTCCGCCTTTGTCCATTTGGGTAAGTAGCTTGTTGTTGCCGCTCTCTGCTCCGAAGAAGATCATCGTACAACCCGAATCGGCAATAGCCTGCATCGATTCGTCAGAGAACTGGTCCATGGTGTCTATTCTGCCTTCCGCCCACCATTTCATTTTTTCCGGAGCAACCAGCTTGGCAAATTCCACTGCTCTTTTTTCTGAAACAAAAAAGTTGTTGTCGTGAAACTGAAAAGCATTGCCCCCGAATCTGTCTTTCAAATATTTGATGTCTTTATAGATAATATCTGCCGACTTCCCTTTCCACCGCGCCTGGAAAATCGGAACTACCCCGCAGAAGGAACAAGTGAAAGGGCAACCAATACTGGAGTGATAAGCAATAGTTCTTGATCCGAGAAAAGTTTTTCCAAGAAAATCCTGCATCGGGTAGAAGGTATTCAGTTTATCATAAGGTAAGGCTGGCAATTCATCCTGGTCGTAAAGGGTTGCCTTTTTCGTTTTAACAATTTTACCATCACGAATGAATACTACATTTTCAATCTCATCGAACGAGCCATTGGCATCCAATGCTTGGATCACCGCCGGAAAAGTTTTATCCCCTGGGCCGTTAACTACCACATCTACATATCCTGATTTAATGACGGTGTTATGGTGATTGGAGGCAAAGTAGCCGCCCCAGATAATTTTTATCTCGGGATGTTTCTCGCGAATCAGTTTGGTATAAGGAATAGCCTGCCGTAACTGCGGGCCCGGCATGACTGTGGAGGCGAAAAAACCAAACTCACCTGTTTTTAAATATTTTATTATCGTGGTGAGCGGATCTTTCTCCCGGTTGCCATCCACAATCACATAGTCAACAACACCTTCGATCGAAGCTGCTATCGCCAGGATGGCATTGGGAATGATATGTATTGGATCACCTGCGCGCGGATTAAAGAGAATGATCTTCTTCATAGTTGGAAAAGCCAATTTACAATATAATTTCGAGCAACAATTTCATGCGAATAATATCGGTTCAATACATTCCTGTAGCGTTTAGTGACCCTCATCTTTGGTTGGAACGAATCGATTTTTATACTGGCATTTTTGAGGAGCTCGCAAAGCATCACGAGGTTCACAGTTTTTACCATATCAGTTATGCCGGGAGCCTGAAAAAAAATAATGTCACTTATCATTTTACTGGATTACAAGGACTTGCACTTATTTGGCCATTCCGGTTTCATAGAATGATTAAAAAACTGGCCCCGGACGTGATCCTTGTGCAGGGGTTTCATCACCCGTTTCAGGTGGCTCTGCTCCGCAGGATTTTGTCGGATAACGTTCGTTTTTTCATTCATCACCACGCTGAACGACCGTTGCGGCTGCACAAAAAGTTTTTCCAGCAGATGATTGATCGTTTTGTCAAAGGCTATTTTTTTGTCTCCGGTGAGCAGGCAGAGGAGTGGCTGCGGGCTAATCAAATCAACGACCGGAAGAAGATTCATGAAGTGATGGAGTGCTCATCCGTCTATCAACCGCGGGATGGAATTCATGTGAGCCAGAATAACAAGGGCCTGGTCTATCTTTGGGTTGGACGGTTTGATGACAATAAAGACCCCGTCACTTTGGTGAGCGCATTTATTCAATTTGCCCGGAGTCGAAATGTTATTCTCCACGTCATCTACCAACAAAATGATTTGTACGAAAAAGTGGATGCTATCGCAAAAGGCTGTGAGCAAATTATACTGGTGGGTAAGCAGAATAAAGAGCAGCTCCAACAATGGTACAATAACGCTGATTTCATTGTCTCTACTTCGCATTATGAAGGAAGTGGGATTGCAGTTTGTGAAGCCCTGTCGTGCGGGTGCATCCCCATTTTAAGTTCCATCCCCTCCTTTCGGTGGATGGCGGGATCCACCGGTTTATTTTTCCAGGCAGGTAACGAAAACGATTTGCTCACCGCCTTTCATAAAAGTGAAAACATAGACATTGCGGAAGCGCGAAAAAAAGTCATTGAGAATTTTCAAACCCGGTTGTCATTCATGGCAATAGCCTCCACTATGGAAAAAGCGATGATTTCATGAAAAGGAAAATAGCCATCATTGTTCCAGGAGGATTTGGCACAGGAAAAAATAATGCCGGCATTCCTGTACTCGAGCAAATTGTAAAACACCTTTCCTCAGAATTCGATATTACTGTTTTCCAACTCTTCCGTGTCAATGATTCATACCGGCCTGACGGAATTGATCTTTTCGGTTTTGATAACAGAGATAAGTTCGTTCAATACTGGAAACTCTTCTGGTCTTTCCGAAATACGCACCATGCAAAGAAGTTTCAGGCGATTCATGGCTTCTGGGCATGGCCTTGCGGTTTTATAGCAGTAGTACTCGGAAAAATTTTCAAAATAAAAAGCATCGTTAGCGTGTTGGGTGGAGACGGCTCTTCGGTCCCTGAAATTAACTATGGGCACCTGCACCGGTTCATTTACAGAAAAGCCATCGTGTGGGGATTACAAAATGCAGGTGCAGCAAATGCGTTGACAAAATACCTGGCCGACAATTTGCATAAGGCCGGACTCCGTAGAAATCTCTCGGTTATTCCCTGGGGAGTGGACGCAGATATGTTCTTATACAAAGAGAAATCGTTTAATAATCCGATTCGATTTTTGCATGTCGCCAATTTTCACCCGGTAAAAGATCAGATTACTTTACTAAAAGTTTTTTCTTTGGTTCATCAATCCGTCAATTGTACACTTACATTGATTGGCGAAGGAGAAGAAGAGTCCAATATTAAAAAGCTGATTGAAGAACTCGGTATCCAAAAATCAGTCAACATCGTTCATCATATGCCTTACACAGATTTGCCAAAATACTATCATGAGTCCGACATTCTTTTGCATACCTCGCTTTCCGAAGGCCAAAGCGAAGTGGTGACGGAGGCGATGAGCTGCGGTGTGCTGGTTTGCGGGACGAAAGTTGGCCTGATGTACGATTTACCGGAAAGTTGTATTTCTGTACAACCAAAAGATCACGAAGGGCTTGCTCACCAGATCCTGGCTATTATTAACAAACCAGCAGAGGGGAATAAAATCCGGCAAAATGCAAGGGCATGGACCTCAGTTCACGATTTAACGTGGACAGTAGCAGAAATCAAGAAGCTCTATCTCTGAGAGAAAATGTAACGATCACATGATCCCCCCATCGGTTGAATGGGAATAATTTTCCGGTAGTGCAATCAAGTTTTTCCAGGAATGATGATATCCCCGGAAATTTTTTTACAAAATTCAACGCTGCCGGCGGTGGTGAAAAAAAACCGAGGCCTTCCGTTTTAATGATTTGAAATTCCTGACTTAAAGATTTTCGGATTTCCGCAACTGAGTAATAATAGGTCATGAAGATTTCTCCTTCCAAATGTGCCGCTGCACCGTTTTTCCGAAATCTGCGAAAGGCAGATCCAGGTTTTCCACGAAATACCCAAAGCCATTCCCAAGGTGTGATACGCGGCATAATCACCCAAGTCACTATGCCATTTTTGTTCAGAAGTTGGCGCAGGTATTTCGTCACTTTATCGAGGTCAGCCGAGCAATTAAGTCCTCCAAAGTTTGAAAACACATAATCAAATGTTCCATCAACCTTATTCAACTCTTCAAACGAAACTTGCTGAATTGTAATTTTATTTTGCAGGGATTGGCCGGCAATCTTTGTCTTCAGCGTTGAGATCATCCCATCAGAAAGATCTGTGGCGTGAACTTGGTGGCCGGATTGTGCAAACCGGATTGCGTCAATACCCGTTCCGGCATTGAGTTCCAGTATTTTTGAATTTGGGTGGATAAATCTATCTACATGTTGATAGATGCGCGTACGCCAATGCTGCAATACAGGGTTGACAAAATCGTCACTATCGAAATGAGGTGATTGCTTACTGAATGCTTTATTTACCTGCTCCCAGGCTTGACTCTCATTCGGCATATTGCAAACGAGATAGTCTCCACGATTGTACCAGGGAAAGTGGAGCGTGATAGATCATCGATGCTAAAGGTCGCCAACTAAAATTCATTCTTTGCAATTGTCTCCATCCTCTTTTGATCCGATAGCGACTGTGAATGTAGCGATGCAGCAATTTGTAATAAGCGGGAGGGTAAGTTGCGTGATACATCATCGCGAGGTCATCAGAGTCTGCCCAATTTTGCTTTTCTCTCAGGCCGGACTTTACAATTTCGTGAAACTTGGTTCCAGGCAGCGGATAGGAAACTGAAATGCCGATTTCGTCAGGCATATTTTCCAGCACCATTCCCAGTGTACTATCAATATCCGTTTTCTTTTCTCCCAAGTATCCAAATTGCAGAAAATATCCAACCCTTATTCCGTGCGCTTTCAATTGTTTGGTTGCTTCCCCTATCTGCTCTACGGTAGTCCCTTTATCCATGGCGTCCAGAATTTTCTGAGACCCGGATTCTGCTCCTACCCAAATAGTCTCTGCACCAGATTCTGCCAGGGCTTCAATGGCGCTTTCCTCAAGCAGCAAATCCACACGCGATTGAATTTTATATCTGAATTTCAGGTTGCGCTCTTTTACTAACGAACGAAAGCGGTTGACCCAACCAGGTTTCAATCCAAAAATATCGTCACTCATCCAGAAGTGATCAGGCTGGTATTTTTGAATAAGAAACTCCAATTCATTAACTACATTTTCAGGGGAGCGCGTGTTGTACCTATTGCCATAAATTGGCTTCGCACACCAGTTGCATTTATAGGGGCACCCTCGCGTGGTGGCCATGTTCAGCGAAAAATAGCCGTGGTGCCTTTTCCAGATGTCGCGGTAAGGCGCAATGTCAATCAGGTCCCAGGCTGGCAACGGCAGTTCATCGAGATTTTTCAAAACCGATCTCGAAGGAGTAACAATCGTCTTCCCATTTTCACGGTAGACGATTCCCTTAATAGACTGGAGCATTGCCCCTGCTTCAAGGTTCATCAACAATTCTTTCAGAGTCTCTTCACCTTCACCACGAACAATATAATCCGCTCCGTGTGATAAATATTTTTCATAATGATCGGAAGAGTCCGAACTGCAGATAATTACCAATGCGTTTTGTTTTTTGGCAAGCCTCGTCATTTCAAACGCGGCTTCACGCATCACGGTGAGGCACATCTTTGTCAGGTAATTAAACCCATCATCGTACACCACAAAATATTTCGGATGGAATCCGGTCAGTTCATTTTGAATGCTAAGCGGACCCTCTTTCAAACCCGTATCAAAGAATTTAGTTTCAAAACCTGCCTGTCGGATGACTGAAGCCGCGAGCAAGCTACCCAACGGAGGGTAAGGCTGCTTGAACGCCCATTGCTTCCTGTCGAGAGGATAGAAATAGGAATGAGTTACTAAAACGCGATTCATAGCGAAAGGTCTATTCCATGCCTGACTTCGAAGCTTTGAATCTTTTGGTCAAAGCGATCCATGACCCTCTTCTGAAAGAATTGTGGATGACTCCTGGAAATTCCGTTGGTTGATCTAAAGGCTACTTTAAAATCCTCCTCACTTAAAGCCGAGCCATGTTTCGCTTTCCACCGCCTTATGGTGATTCGCAATAACCAACGATCCAGAGAATCAAAAATATTTAAAGACAGAATTTTCTCGAAAATATTTTTGAGCACGCTTCCATCCGTAAGTACAGCGGCAGTGTCCGGTTTGACGTTCGGGAGAAACTCATTCGTCCACGGATTGGCTCGGTGAAAACTTTCGATGCATTGCGTTCCATACATCGGTTTAAGCGTAAGGAGTTCCACCGTAGTAAAAATATTTTGATCAGGAATGGTTAAGTTTTCCGTATCAAGAAAGTAGTTGGTGCAAAAGTTTTTATGAGAGTTCAGAAGAAATACTCTACGGAAAAAAGCCATCGCTGTGCGCACAACCCAAAGTCGCTTGGGTGCCGTGATTATAAAATAGTCAATGTCACTTTTCTCATCCATATAATTTTTCGATATCGAACCCGACAGCATCACTGCACGCACAAATGGAAATGCCGAGATTATCCCGGAGTATTTTTTGGCCTGTTCCATTTTTTGTTTGGCCAGTGCATTGCCCTTTACTCTCCTTTCATTCAATGCCGGATTATTTTGAATAGAATAGAACTCTCCCAATTGAAAAAGGGTCCGGCTGGTGACGAGTTCATCTAAAAGAGCCTGGATTGAAATGTTTGTCGGAAGATTCGAAAATGATGCAATCTCTTTAGCCGTGAGCGGATAATTGAAGATATCAAAGTAAAGCACCGATCGCAGCAAATGCTTTCGATGGTCTACCTGATAATGGGTTTGCTGCGCTACGCTCATTACTGTTTTGTTTCTAAAGCCAAAAACAAACTCTGGAATAGTGTAAAGAACACAATACCCTTTTGCCTTTCCCCGATCGATTCTGTCAGGCACATCAAGCCAAAAATTAAAACAAATGCGGTATGACTTTGATTGCTGCTCTTAACAAGTAAGAAAGGGAATACACAAAATAAAAAAGCGATTAGCCCCGGGATCCCATTTTCCATCCATACTTGCAGGTACTGGTTGTGCGCATTGTGTGTAAGACCGGTAGTGCTGCTGTTGAAATGATCATAAAAATTAGACAAGGCAAGCTGTCCGCTCCCTGTACCTGATCCTAGGAAAAGATTTTTCTGAATGATTGACCAACTGCCTCCCCATTCCAAAAGCCGGTAGCTGACCGAATTCCAATTGTTTACGGAAGTGTCGGCTTTATACCTTGTTATGAGCGGTTCTTCGATAACCCGAAAGCGAGCTACCGGGTTGACCCACAAGAAAAAAGCGAGTACGGATAATAGTGTTCCAATGATCACAACACGTCTACCATTCGCTTCACTGATTTTTCTTACAATTAAAAAAAGCGATGTAGAGACTAATGCCATGATGGCCATCCGTGAAGACAACATGGCTATAAATGCAACAATGACTACACCAAGGAGTATTGAAATGACTTTCTTTTTCGCAGGAGGATTTTCATAAAACAAAATGACGAGACAAAACACCAGGTACATTGAAAAATATGCCGGGTGCAATCCAGCCCAGCGCGCCAGTTCAATGTAGGAGAAGTGCATCCACGTGGGAGATACCTGCGGATGAAGGACCTTAAACTCGTCACCTGTAGTGAGGTCAAAATTGAAGGGAGCATGGCCTCCGTTAAAAAAATTAAAAGCTGAATAAGCCAAGCAAACCAGGATGACCAATACGCATGAGTAAACGAAACTTTTGGAAATAAATCCGAAAACCCCAGGAGTAACAGGTCGTCCTGTCAGCGCGATCAGGGGCAGAAGCAAGAATGTTGCTTTTTTCCCCAGCGTAAAAAATCCGTAGGATACATCTGACGTATATGCCATCCCTATAATCAGCACGGCAGAGTATACAGCAAAGGGCAATATCCATCGGGTTGTTCTGATGCGCTCGAGCCTGTACAATAGTCCTTTACTTGAAATCCAGGTTAACGTAAGAAATCCGAGGCAAATATTATTGAGCATATCCGGCCATGGCAACGTGACAGCACAAAGCCACCACCCCAAATGATACCAACGATCCGGATTCTCTTTTGAAAAATAACTCATGCTGCCCTGACTTCGCTAAGCGATTCTTTTTGAACGTGCAAATTCGTTGTTGCCATTGCACGTTCGTTAATTATTTCGCGTTCGGCATCGATAAACCAACCCCACTTATTAAAGTATTGTATAGCGCTAATAGCGTTTCGTATTGTCAGCTTAAAATTTTTATAAGAACCTCTTGCGTGCACATGAGTGATCTCTGCATCGGGGAAGAACAATGTTTCGAATTGTTGGTGAATCCGTCGGGAGAGATCAGTGTCTTCTGCATAAAGAAAAAAACGTTCATCAAATAGCCCCGTTCTTTTGAGCGCACTCGTGCGCAAAAACATAAAACAACCCGAAAGAAACGGAACATTCATCACACGGTTGTATCCCGTGTTCTTCATTTCATAATAATCATTGAACCCCTTAAACCAGTTGTCGAACGGAAAAAATCTGCGTAGAAATAAATTCAATGGTTGTGGCAAAAGTTTACACATCATCTGCAGCTCTCCATCTGTTCCATAAACTTTAGGCATAGCCAAACCCGCCTGGGGATTGTCTTCCATAAAATCGTAGATCCTTTCAAGGGTACCAGGATTGAAACAAACATCAGGATTCAATACGATATGATAGTGTGATTTCTCAAGACTGTCGCTCATCGCAAGATTGTGTGCCTTTCCATAACCAACGTTTTTGCCGACAAAAATGTACTCGACTCTGGGTCCGGAGAATTGTCTTAAGAAGTCGGTTGGTGAATTATCAATAATTGTCAATTGGCCTGCCATTGGGCTATTCAAAAAACTCTCCATCGCCTGCTTGAGCAGGTGTGGCTCGGTTTCATAAACGACAATCGATGCTCTGATTTTTTCCATTCAACGTTGCAATAGATGTTTAGCCAGCTTTACTCTCGAAATTACCTTTTTTCCAAAGGAATTTTTACTGCCCTCCCCTGTAGAGGAATAATTACGGCCGTGTCGGCGATAGTCTACCAATATTTGGGGGATAAATTTAACTGTAAAGTATTTTTGTGCAATCAAGCCAATCCATTGATCGTGCATTGAAATTCCTGAGGGAAAAGGTAAAGATTTAACTAAAACCTTCCGGTTAAATGCCATGCAACAACCGACAAAAGAGCTTTTGTAAAAGTTTTTCACGAGTCCTTTTTTTGATCTGTTCCTTTCAAAAAAGGAAGGAGCAATAGTATTCAGTTTTTCATCCGCAATCCGGCAATCACACACAACCAAATCGCAATCTTTCAGCGTTTTGCACATCACAATTATTTTTTGATCGCGCCAGATATCGTCCTGATCGGCTAGAAAAATAATTTCTCCTCCGCATTGGGTCAATGCATACTCAAAATTTTTGGCGGGACTGCCGAATTTTCTGCCACTTAGTAAACGAATTTGATTATTGTTAAAGGAGTGAATGATTCCCAAAGTTTCATCGGTCGAATTATCATCAGAGATGACCAATTCGTCACCATCGTGCAGTTGCCCAAGTATGGAGTCAATCTGCTCTCGGATGAAAGCCGCGCCATTGTGTGTAGCCATGCAAACCGAAACTCTCATTTTGTCGTGTTAGCTTCCAGAAACCCGATCTTTCTGTCCAGCCACGGAAAAATTACAGGATACACTAACTGAAATCCAAGAGCCATCAGACGAATGGTATTGTCATAGGTTAGGAATAAGTAGGTAGTGCACAAAATAGCAAGTCCCACCATTTTATATTGATTGTTGATCAGGGAGTTGTAGTAATAAGGTATTGCCAGTACCACAAATGCGGTGATAATTATTCCTATCCAGCCAAGGTAGCTATATCCACGGCTATAGACTGTGGATACATTAAAAGGATCTTTAATGGTCTTTTCATTTTCTCTTTCTATGCCGAATAAATTATTCACTCTTTTGGAGATTGATTCGAACAAAAGCTCATTATTGATGTATTCCAAAATTCTTTTTATGGTAATCGGCTGCACGGAGTAAGTGTTGATATTTACCTGCAGGTTGGCCAGGGGGGATGAAATATAAAAATACGACCAGAAAAATTCTTTGGGTATCGCTGACTCACGAAACTGAGGAGTTGCCAATCCTACATCCATGAAAATGTTGTTATTGTATGTCGTATTGGACTCGAATGAAACCCGCTGCGTGCCTATCACTCCAAAGAAATAAAACAAGAGTACAAGCACCGGCAATCCCAGAGAAAGTTTTTTGTAAGGGAATTCTTTGAGTGTTAACAGGTACAGAAAAAAACAGCTCGACAGGTTAAAGAACAACATGGAGCGGCTGTAAATCAGCACCGATGCAAACATGTTGATGGCAAAGAGGAGAAGGTGCTCACGCTTACGACTTGCTAAAAATAAATGAAACAGGTAAACACAATAGAAAGAGCCGAATGTAACAGCAAATACATGAAAGGCCGGTACCCCGAATTTTTTGTAGTCGTATTCAATGTGCAGCAGCACCTTCAATAAAGGAACACCCCCTTCATAAAAAAAATCTCCCAGCCAACATATGTAAAGAACTGCGGTAACAAGCCACGGGTTAATGACGGGCTTTATCTCATCATGTGGCTTTTTGTTTCGGCCTGCCTTAATCCAGTTTCTCGACAGCAAACTATGCGCAACAAAAGTGGCAATGAGGAATGTTATAAGAGAAAAACTAAGCTTTGGATAGGCTCCGGACCACCCCAGTTGATACACCGAAAAGGATACTAGAAAACCAAGAATGTAGCAAGAATAGGGATTGACCATAGTTTATTTAAAGTACAGGACAAGAAAACGAAAATTGACATAGCGAACAGAAAATTTTAACGCGCGAAGAAAAAACCTCAGCTCCATTGTCCATGACCCCGACATGTATTCTTTTTTAAAATATCGCCCTGACTTCAGGTAGCTTTCAAAACGCCTGAGCCTGATCTTAGCCGGGGCAGGCGATGTCGAAGCAAGATCATGGGTGCATTCGATATCGGCTATGACAAAATGTGCATGGTTTTTCCGCAAGCGATGTACAAAAGCAAAGTCACTGAAATCCAACGGCAGATTTTCGTCATACATCCCCACGTCTTCAAAACTCGCTGTCGAAATCAATAATCCTGAATTGTGGAATAAGAAATCCTGCAGGTCAGCAATTCCAGCTTCCGGTTTTTTGATTCGTTGGCCGCCACCTCTGTAGAATTTTAGCGGAGAGACAAGTCCGAATTTGTCACACAACAACGGTACAATAACCGGGTACCCCGATTTTTGCACACATTCAAAGTACTTATTGAAAGTATGAGACGGAAACAATGTGTCTTGATCAACAAGCAAGAGCCATCTTTTATTCAATACGTGCGCTTTCCTAAAACCCTCGTTGAACGCCTTACTTACCCCCGGATTTTGAGGATCATGATGATAATATATTGTGTGGCTGGAATTTCCGGGTACCGCTTGTGGCTCAGATGAATTGTCGTAGATAAAAAATGAAGCCGTCTGGTTCAGTGACTCGATTGCTTTTACAAGTGATTGATAGGCCGGAGATTCATCAATTCTGATTCGATAGATAACCAATACAATCCAGAGGTTTTCAAAAAAAAATTTCGAAGCCTGAATATCCATCGCACAAGGTAATTTTTATCTCCCAGATTTCTTCTTGGTTTTTGGAGGAATAGGCTTTTACTTTGAACCCTTTCCTCTCCTATGAAAATCATATCCAATCCAGCCGAATACCTGGAGCATTACAAACTAAGTGTCTCCGATCCCGAAAAATTCTGGTCCTCTGTTGCAGAAGATTTTATGTGGCGAAAGAAATGGGATAAGGTATTGGAATGGGATTTTCATAAACCGGAAGTGAAATGGTTTATCGGGGGGAAAATGAACATCACTGAAAATTGTATTGACCGTCATTTGCCTGCTCGCGCTAAACAGACCGCCATCCTGTGGGAATCAAATGATCCAAAAGAACCTTCGCGAAAAATTACGTACCAGGAACTGCACGATCAGGTTTGCCGTGTGGCCAATATGCTGAAGGCACATGGCATTAAAAAAGGAGATCGCGTATGTATCTACATGCCTATGGTACCCGAGACAGCTTATGCAATGCTCGGATGTGCCCGGATCGGGGCAGTACATTCATTAGTGTTTGCAGGATTTTCTTCCGGTTCGCTTGTCGATCGCATTAATGATTCAAAATGCAAACTGGTACTCACGGCTGACGGATCTTCCCGTGGCGATAAAAAAGTGGATTTGAAAGCGATCGTCAACAATGCGATTGAAAAATGTCCTACGGTTGAAAAAGTGATTGTACTCGAGCGTACTAACTCCCACCCCGAGATGAAGCACGACCGCGATTTCTGGTGGCATTCAGAGATGAAAAAAGTGGAGCCGGTTTGTGTAGCCGAGGAGATGGATGCCGAAGATTTACTTTTCATTCTGTATACCTCCGGCAGCACAGGCAAACCGAAAGGCATGGTGCATACGTGTGGCGGCTACATGGTTTACACCAATTACACCTTTCGCACAGTTTTTCAATACAAGGAAAATCAAATTTATTGGTGCACCGCAGATGTGGGCTGGATCACCGGGCACTCTTATATTGTCTATGGACCGTTAAGTGCCGGGGCCACCTCACTCATGTATGAAGGTATCCCTTCCTGGCCGGACATGGGCAGATTCTGGCAGGTGGTTGAAAAACATAAAGTGAATATTTTTTATACTGCGCCAACAGCCATCCGATCCCTGCAAACTGCTCCTCTCGATTTTGTCGAAAAACATGATCTGTCCTCCCTTGAAGTCATCGGCAGTGTAGGTGAACCTATCAATGAAGAAGCGTGGCAATGGTATCATAAAAACATTGGTAAAGGCAAATGCCCCGTAGTGGATACCTGGTGGCAAACGGAAAACGGTGGCTTCATGATTTCACCTATTGCCCACGTCACTAAGTTGAAGCCGGCTTATGCTTCTTTGCCCTTGCCTGGTGTTCAACCTGCAGTAATGGATGAGAAAGGAAATGAGCTTTCAGAAAATAATGTAGAGGGTCGCCTCGCGATTAAATTTCCGTGGCCTTCCATTGCCAGAACAATCTATGGAGATCATCAACGGTTCAAAGACACTTACTTTTCAACTTTCCCGGGGAAATATTTTACGGGCGATGGATGCAAGCGAGACGAAGACGGTTACTATCGAATTACCGGCCGCGTGGACGACATCATTATTGTGTCGGGACACAATATGGGGACAGCCGAAATTGAAAGCGCGATTGATGAGCATTCTGCAGTGGCCGAATCTGCAGTTGTAGGATTTCCGCACGATATCAAAGGCCAGGGCATCTATGCATTTGTAATTTGTTATGAGAAACCTCACGAAGAAGAAAAACTCCGCAGCGAAATACGCGACACCGTCTCCAAAATTATTGGGCCAATTGCGAAGCCAGACAAAATTCAATTCGTAAGCGGTCTCCCTAAAACCCGCTCCGGTAAGATCATGCGAAGGATTTTACGCAAAGTCGCTGAAGGCGACACCTCGAACCTTGGGGATATAACTACTTTGCTCGATCCGGGCGTTGTGGAAGAAATAAAAAATGGCGCTCTGTAATAAATGACTATGATCCTCAAAGCAACTCTCGAAGACATTCCTGCATTGAATAAGTTGGTGAATTCTGCTTATCGCGGAGAATCATCACGCAAGGGTTGGACCACAGAGGTGGATTTGCTCGATGGTACGCGGACTGACGAAAATGCGATCAAGACTTTTTTTGCCGAAACCGGATCGACTATTCTAAAATATGTCGATGAAGGAAAGATTATTGGTTGTGTACGGTTGTTAAAGCACGGATCTCAGCTTTACCTGGGCATGTTCGCTGTTGATCCAAATGTGCAGAACAAGGGAGTCGGAAAAAAAATACTGATCGCTGCCGAAGAAGAAGCGCGAAAGCAAAACTGTCAATCTATTGATATGACTGTAATTTCCGAGCGGAGAGAACTCATCGATTGGTATAAACGCAATGGATACGTTCAGGTAGGTGATAAAAAACCGATGGTGTTTGATAATCCGAGCGGAGGTATTCCAAAAAGAGATTTATATTTTATTACTTTGGAAAAATTTTTAAACTAATCAGCAGAATGGAAATCAGTGGAACAGTGATTCAACTTCTTCCCCCGCAGTCAGGCCAGGGAAAAAACGGAACATGGAAGAAACAGGAGTTTATTTTGGAAACACCGGGTCAATTCCCCAAAAAAGTTTGTATCTCACTCTGGGGAGACAAAGTGGATGAAAATAAACTCTCATCGGGCGATAAGATCACGGCCTCGATCAATGTTGAAAGTCGTGAATACAATGGCCGCTGGTACACCGATGTGAGAGCATGGAAAATTCAGAAAGAATCGGGTGGGGGCAATAATCGTGATATGGCTCCGCCACCGGACGAATCATTTGTACCCGACTCAACATCATCTACAGACGATTTGCCATTTTGATTAAGTTCTGAACCCAACCGATGGAAGTAAAAAAAGTTTTTGATTCATTCTCCCGGCTACGGGTACTCATCATCGGTGACGTGATGCTGGACAGTTATATCTGGGGTGCTGTGGAACGGATCTCTCCGGAAGCCCCGGTACCAGTTGTTAATGTGAAGAAAAAAGATTTTCGACTGGGAGGCGCTGCCAACGTAGCATTAAATGTGTTGTCGCTTGGTGCAAAACCCGTGCTTTGTGCGCTCATCGGTAATGATGACGATGGGAAGAAATTAATTCAGCGGCTTGACGAGCAAAGCATGAGTAAAGACGGAATTGTAATGAGTCCTTATAGACCCACAACTGTGAAGACAAGGGTCATCGCCAGTCATCAGCATGTGGTGCGCGTAGATGAAGAATCTGACGCAGAGGCTAATGAAACCGAAGAAAAACTTCTGTTGGAGCGAATTGAGAAACTGATACCACATTGTGATGTTGTCATTTTTGAAGACTACGATAAGGGTGTGCTTAACGAAGCGATAATTTCAAAGACCGTTGAGCTGGCAAAAAAAAGAAGCATTCCTACGGTTGTCGATCCTAAAAAAAGAAACTTCCTCTCCTACAAAGAAGTAACGCTTTTTAAACCCAACCTGAAGGAGCTGCGTGAAGGGCTGAAAATAGATGTCAGCGCCTCCAACCAGGATCAAGTTCAGCGGGCATCGGCAGCACTGAAAGAAAAATTGAATGTGGAAGGGGTAATGGTAACACTTTCCGAACACGGAGTTTACATTGACTTTCAAAATCAAAAAGTAAAGCTTCCCGCTCACGCAAGGGAAATCGCGGATGTTTCGGGAGCAGGTGACACCGTAGTTAGTGTGGCTGCACTCAGTGTCGCCCTCAAGCTTGAGCCAAAAACCATTGCCGCCCTTAGCAATCTTGCCGGCGGATTAGTTTGCCAGCATGTGGGAGTGGTACCCATCGACAAAGCCGAATTGATGAGGGAAGCTTTGAAAGAATTTCCTACTAGTCGTCTTTAAATTGTTTTTCCAGGGGCTCCTCCCGCTCCAGGTCAGCAATAATTTTTTTATCCAGAGGCGTTGCCTTGATCACGTTATAGTTGTCCCAGAATTTTTTATTGTACGTCTCGTCCTGGTACTGAAGCCCGTAGCTCCTCATCTTCCGGCCCATGCTAATGCGATCCGTTGGTTTCGTGTTAATCTCGTTAATTAAAAGTTGACGCTGCAATTCCGCTTCAAACTTCAGCTTGCCCGTTTTAGCATCGTACCAGTTTACCTGCGAGGTAACAGTCAGGTAATTCAGGTAAAATTTTCCTTCATAAAATTTAAAATCAATAACGCGTTTGATTTTGGCAAACTTGCTTTCCATGTCACGCATCTTTTCCAATTCTTCTGAATGATCATTCACATATTCCAGGTGAATAATTCCATAGGTCTCTTTATCAATGTAAATACGAAGCTGAAAATCCTTTTTGTATGACAAGACATATACATCGCGATTGTTATACGAGGTCTCATCCTCCTGCACGAGATTTTTAAAGACGGCTTCTTCTTCCGGAAATTGATGATACCGCACGCTATTATTGAGCAGCAGGTCCTCCAATAAATTGTCTTTGTCAAAGAAGGAAGTGAATTTGCTCGAGTAGCCGAGGCTTCTCCGAACCTCCTGAAGAGCTACCCGCTCACGCAACTTGAATTTATTGCGGGGCTCGCGATAGTCTTCGTCATAGATTTGAACTGCTGCTTCGAGTAACGAAATGTATGTACCTCCCAATTTTTTTAAGTCGCGATAAAAACCATTAAGCATAAACGGCTGCATCGGGTAATTCTGCTCTATACGCATCAGGGCCAGCCTCAGAATATCATCGGCTTTAAGCGAGTCCGTTACAACTACTTCTTTGAGCAAAAAAGAGGTTGCGTTTAACTCGATCAGCACCGGCTGTGTAACTCCATTGATCAATGACCAAACAGGACCTTCAAATGTTTTGTATCCGATCATGCTAACAACCAAAATATCGTTGCGCAAGTCAGCAGGAATGTGAAAATCGAACTCGCCCTGATCGTTGGAGATGACCCCAAGCGGCTTGCCATTGATAAAAACAGAAGCATAAGGCAGCGCCTCTTTTGTCTCCTGATCGACAACTTTTCCGGTAATTGTAATCTGTTGAGCGCAGACCAGCCCGGAAATGGCCAACAATAGACCGAGCAATGAAGCTTTCATTGATTTCCGAAAGTTACGACATTGTGGAGGCCTGTCCTTTTTTTTAACTGCCTAAAACGACCGCTCATCGCACGTTTGCCCCGTTAGTCGCCTGTGAATTCGATTGATTAACTTTATCCGAGAATTTTTGACTCTTGAAGCTGCTGGATAAAATACCGAAGATTTGGAAAATGGCCTATGGGCTGATTTGTCTTTGGTATTTCCTCAATTTCACAGTGAGCGCCCTCATCGAATGGAAATTCGTAAATCCTGCCTACTACGTCCTTTGGAATGCTCTGTTTCTGTTCGAAGCCCTTTGTGTATTTATCATTTTGATTTTCGTGTGGTCCAACTGGCTCATCCGCTTCAAACCGCTGGTACAAATCACAGGACACGTGGTCGGCATCGTGATTTTCTTCATGGCAATGGGAACTTTATCCTACTTCTTTACTGACTACATGGACGGCCTGGTTTATTTTGAACACTGGAAGGAGTACATGCTCGAGTTGATGAGTTGGGAGGCATTGCGTTTCCACGACCAGTACATCATCACTGTGGGTGTGTACTATGTGATTCGCTACTTCCAGGGATTGCAACGACAAGAGCAGGAAAAGAGCGAGTTAGCAATCAAAAACCGGGAGATGCAGATTTCGTTGCTTAAGTCTCAGATCAATCCGCACTTTCTTTTTAATACACTTAACTCTATCAGCACGTTAGTTCACACAAGCAAAGAGCAGGCAAGAAAATTGATCACGCAGTTATCCGATGTATTTCGCTATGCGCTCGATGCACACAACGAAGAAATGGTGAAGCTTTCGAAAGAGATTGAGTTCATCGAAAGTTATGTCCGCATTCAACAAGTCAGGTTTGGCGAGCGATTGAAATTTGAAAGAGACATTGATCAAACCTGTCTCAACATCAGGGTGCCCCCGATGATCCTGCAGCCGCTGGTTGAGAACTCAGTGAAGTATGGCATTGGACCGAAACAGGATGGCGGGACTATTTCATTAACTGTGAGGCGATCTGGCAGTATTATTTTTTTTGAAGTGAAAGACAACGGTCTTGGCTCCAAAGCAAAAAAAGTAATGGATGGCAGTTCCAGTGGAATCGGGATGGCAAATACCGACATGCGCCTGAAAAGTTATTTCGGCCCTCAATCACGACTACGCGTGAGAGCCACTGAAAATGGATACTCTGTTAATTTCTATATTGAAGACAACGAGATCTTAAAGAAAATACAACAACCTCAATCCCTCGAACTCGAAACCGAAAAACTAACTGTATGAGCAACAAAACAACATGTGTAATAGTCGATGATGAAAAACTCGCGCGTGAACTTCTGACCGAATACCTCGAGGCATTTCCGGATATCGAATTAGTAGGAGAGGCAGCCAATGGTACTGACGCTGTGACCCTGATTGACAAACACAAGCCTGACTTGCTTTTCCTGGACGTTCAAATGCCTGGCATGAATGGCTTTGACGTGCTCGATGATATTGTGCATGAGCCGTATGTAGTCTTTGTCACGGCATATGATCAGTACGCGATTCAGGCTTTTGAAAAAAATGCCGTTGACTATTTACTCAAGCCTTTGGATTTGGAAAGATTTAAGCAAGGTGTAGAACGTGCATTGAAACGCAAGAAGACCGAATCAGGAAACATTGAAGATTTGCTGGGAAGTATGCGTCCACCTCGTGTCAGAGGTACATATGAGTCACATATTTTTGTTCAAAAATCTGAAAAGCTATTCAGTCTTCCTGTGGATGAAATCCTCCACCTTGAAGCTTCAGGCGACTATACCATCATCACAACCAAGGGTGACCAATTCGTAAGTTCTTCGGGTATTGGAAAATTGGAGGAGCTCATGAACCCTGATAAGTTCATTCGGGTCCACCGGTCCACCATCGTCAACATTAATTACCTGAAGGAGATCGAGAGGCACTTCAACGGAGGTATGGTGGTGAAGATGCAAAGCGGGAAGAGCTTTCCGGTCAGCCGTACTTATGCCAAGCAGATCAGGAAGAAAGTAGTGTAGTTATTATTGCTCCCGGTCTCATTTGCTAACGTGATCGATCATTGAACTGACTATTTAGCTCAGTAAATAACTCCATTTGATAAGTTCCAATGTAAAAGGACAGGATGTTTTCCAAGATTTCGGAAAACTTAGTCGTTTTATAGTTTATGGGGCTAAAAGAAGAACAAGCGATTGCCAATCTGGATTTCGCATTTGCGGAAAGGCGAATCAAGGGATCTTATGGAAAACACCTGAAGATCGAGCTTGATGTCGAATCATTTATAAGCGATCTCGAAGCCATCTTGTGTTCCGATGCGAGAGGGGCTTTTATTATTTCCAGTGCCATAATCAGGGTTTGTGATGAAGCTCTCGGCAAAGAAGCCTTTGAGCAAAAGGCCATCACGAAAATTATCCTAAAGAATCAAGCTGCCGGATCTCGAGCCATTTCCGTCAAGGGAGGTGCCTTGATCATGGCTTGCGCATTCGCTTCGAACGATGATCGTTATCAGGAATTCGAAGCAACTGAAGAGTTGGAGAGCCAACTCTGAAAAAAAGAGTGAACGAGTTTTTCTAAGTCTACGGGTTATAATGGTTTTTTTTCGGGGGCCGCTATTCTTTTCTTCGGGGTTGTTGAATTGAAATAGCAGGCCCCTCTTTTTTATGCAATTTATTCCAATGGAATATCTCCCGGTTGCTCTCCAATCACCTCAACTTTTGGAGGAAGCAATTTGTACATGACGGGGGTCACCAATCGTGAAAGCAACGTAGAACTGATCAACCCTCCGATAATCACCAGGGCAAGGGGGGAGTACAACGGATTTCCTTCGATCGCTAACGGAATCAATCCGCCAATCGCAGTAAGTGAAGTCAGCACAATCGGAACGAAACGAATTTCACCTGCATGTTCGATTGCCTCATCCAGTGGCACCCCGCGTTCACGAAGCTGATGTGTAAAGTCGACCAATAAAATTGAGTTTTTCACCTCAATACCAACAAGTGCAATCAATCCGATCACAGCTACAAAAGACATGGGGTTGCTCGTGATGAAGAGCATTGAAATGGCTCCGATGATGCCGAGCGGGATAACGGACAACACAATCAAAGTACTTTTGAAGTTTCCAAATTCAAGTACAAGTACGGCAATGAATCCAAACACCGTGATCAGGATGATGGTACCCAAACCACCGAAAGACTCTTGCTTGTTTTCAACTTCTCCTGCAGCAACATAGCGGTATCCTTGCGGGAATGGGAATTTGTCCAGTTTCTTTAACACTTCATTCGTCACATTCTCATAGAGGTACCCGCTCTTAACAAAAGCTGTAACAGTTGAAAATCTTCCTTTGTCAAAGTGACGGACGAGGTTCGGTGAGGTTTCAAATTCGATGGTAGCCAATTGCTTTAATGGAATAGCCTGGCCTGAGAATGAATTGATATAGAGCTTATCGAAAACATCATAGGTAGTGTATTTTCCTCGTGGCAAAGTCACATTAATATTGATTTCATCCTGGCCTTCACCGGGGGTAAATTTTCCAACATTAAAGCCGGCCACACCAAGTCTCACCACTTTATCGATGTCACTGATGGCCACACCTAATTGCCCCGCTTTTTCCTTGTTAATTTTTACGCGTAAATCTGTTTGCTGGTTTGCCAGCGGATTGTTGACATAAATTGTTCCTGCGGTCTTCTTGAGAATCTGTTCCACATCCATCGAAATCTTCCGGAGGGTGTCTAGGTTTTCGCCAAACAATCTCAATGCAATAGGTGCTTCGAGCGGAGGACCTTGTTCAAAATCTTTTACCTCAATTTTTGCATTCGGATAGTAGAAGAATTTCTCGCGCAGTTTGTCAATCAGCTTAGTTTTCTGTTCTGGTGTCAGATTATTAAGCTGTACATAGAATTGGGCGAAATTAGGTGACTCACTTCGTGCAATGACGTTGTAGTAAATTCGGGGATTCCCTTTCCCTACGTTTGTAGTAAAGTAAGAGATGTCCTTTTCTTTTTTCAACTCACTCTCTACATAACGCGCCACACGATCGGTTTCATAAATACTAGTGCTATTGGGTGCCTGAATATTTATGAGGAATTGAGGTTTCTCCGATTTCGGGAACAGGCTGAATCCTACTACGGGGAAAAGCATAAGGCTTCCGACAAATAAAACAAGCGCAAGGCTTAATGTCACCCAGGGATGCCGCAACGACCAGTGCAGTACTTTGGTGTAAGTGCCACTGATTACTTTTTTCAGCGCACGCAAGAAGATGTTTCCTTCCTTGGAAGTGTGCGCTTTCAATAAACGACTTGATAAAAATGGAACGATAGTAATCGATACGAACAACGAAGCAAGCACTGTCATGATCACGGCCATAGGCAGGCTTCGGATAAAGTCGCCCGCTTGCTCCGGAAGAAACACGAGTGGCAAAAATGAAAGGATTAGTGTTGCGGTACAACCCAACACTGCAAGGCCGATTTGTTTGGTTGCCTCAATGGACGCCTCACGTTTCGTTTTTCCAGCTCGAAGGTAGCGCTCAATATTTTCGATGACCACAATCGAGTCGTCAACGAGGATTCCAAGCGCCACGATAAGACCTACAATACTCAACTGATTGATCGAGTATCCGAGAAAATCAAGCAAGAATAGTCCTGTGAAAATCGAAAGTGGAATAGAGATCATGACCACCAATGCTGCGCGAGTACCCAAAGGCAAAAGTGTTACGGATACCAGCAAAATGGCTATCGCAAAGTCTTTAGCGAAACGACTCAATCGCTTCTGCACACTCTTCGCCTGTTCAAAGTTCTTCACCATTTTAATATTAGCCGGCAGTTCTTTTTCAAACTGATCCAGTACTGGTGTAATCTGGTCTCCTACCTGGTAAATATTCTGACCATCTTTCTGCGCGGCCGTCAGCAGCACACTTCGAAACCCATTCAGGCGCACGAGATGAGATTCATCCTGATATACGCTTTCTACTTCAGCTACATCCTTCAGATATACAATTTTTCCATTTGTGGAAAAGACAATGGTATTCTTGATTTCATTGATGTCCTTGTATTCTCCACTCGTCTTGATATTGAATCTCCTCGTATCCATCTGAATACTTCCTCCCGGAATATTTGCATTTTCGCTTTGCAATGCCCCGATCACCGCATTCAAAGGGATGCGTTGTTGCGCCAGTTTTTCAATATTCAGTGAAACACGAACCATCTGTTCCGGGTACCCGTGGGTTTCGATTTTCTTAAGGCTTTTTATTTTTTCAAGTCGGTCTTCGAGTGCCTCCACTTGTTTTTGCAATTCGTGATAAGGGGCCGTTTCGGAGACGAGAGCCATTTGCAAAATGCTCACATCTGTAGAAGAGAATTTTAAGATCTTGATATCAAAAATATCCTGGGGCAACTCTCCGCGAAGTGCATTGACCTCGCGAACAATTTCCTGGTATTTTTCATCGGCATCCATTTCATGTTTGTAATCAACCCGAACAGTGGCAAGACCATCGTTCACATCAGAAACCAGGCGCTTGATGTTATCCAGTTCATTGAACCTTTTTTCCATCGGGTCCACCACCAGTTTCTCCATATCGATGGGGCTGGTACCCGGGTAGATGACAATGACTACAAATGAAGGCGCTGTTGTTTCAGGATCTTCACCACGCGGCATGTTCATCAGGGAATTGAAACCCAATGCCAGTAACAAAATAAAAATGATGAGGGTAAACTGCCAGTTTTTAACTGAGAATTCGGTGATCTTCATAACCGGAATATTATTGTTGATCGATTTTTACTGTGCTGTTTTCCGTGAGAAATGCGGAGCCAGCAGAAATTACTTCACTCACAGCATCAAGTCCCGCTGACACAAAGGCCTTCTGATTTTCGAGGTAGGCCACAACGATTGGAAGTTTACGAACAGATCTCTTGTCTCCATTCACCACAAACACAAATGCATTTTTTCCCTGGCCTTCCACAATGGCTTCGATGGGAACAGTTTGCAATTTCCTTTTTGCTGATGGCGCTATCTCTACTTTGGCAAAGAGGCCTGAAGCCAGCTTTTTGGTTCCGGGTTTCACTCGAACCTCCGCCTGGTAAAGGCCACTAATAGCATCCGATCCTTCGTTGATCACTGTTAGTTCTCCATTCAAAATCTCGCCTGGGTATGCATCAGTAGTAATTTTTGCCTGATCTCCTTTCTTCACCCGCACCCAGTCTACATCAGGCAAACCGATTTTTACGATCCAGTCATTTTGAGCAGCCGAGTTAACAATGAGCACTGGCACTCCCGGCCCGGCCAGTTCACCTTCGTTTCCGAACTTCCTGATCACTTTACCTGAAATATTGGCACGGATAGTTGCAAACTGACGGTTGAATGAAGCTATGCGGAAACCCTCTTCGGCTACATTGAATGCCGTGGTGAGGTTCTGAATCTGCTCAAGCGTGGCTGCCGAATCTTTCAGCAATTTTTTCCCGCGTTCGAGATCACGCTGTGTCTTCTCAAAATTGTTTTTCGACTGGGCAACTTGCGCATCAATCTCGGTAAGGTCGAGTGATGCCAGCACCTGACCTTGCGTCACCGATTCACCTTCCTTCACATAGATCTTTGAAATGATCCCACCGATCTTAAACGAAAGTTTCGATTCCGTTTCGGTGCTGATCAAACCGGAGCTAATTACTGGCAAACTATAATCGACTGTCTGAACAGGAGTCAGTTTGATAGCAACGGCAGATTCGTCAATGGCTGAAGCCTCTTCTTTTTCTTTTTTGCTGCAGCTCTGCAAAACGCCAATCACGGCAGGCAGAAGCAAAGTGAATAATACTTTTTTCATATGAAGGTATTAAAGGTTGTTAATGGTCTTTTGCAAAGCCGCTGCCTTGCGCAGCAGCTCATATTGGTTAATCGAATTCGTTAATTGCGCGATGGTGTATTTGTTTTGGGCATCGAGGTACTCAAGAAGGATGGCCTGACCTTCATTGTACTTGGCGCGAATGATTTGAAAAGATCTTTCTGCGCTCTTCACTCCGCTCTGCGATGCTTTGAAAGTTTGCCTGGCCGCTTCCATTTCATAGTGTGCCTGAATTACCTGCAACTCAATTTGCTTTTTCAGCTGTGCCATTTTGTTTTCCGTCACCTGGTAGTCGATGCGGGCTTGTTGAGTACGTGCGCGCTTTTCACCGCCTTTGAAGATGTCCCAAGTCAATCCAAACTGAACCAGCCAGTATTGCTGATCGCTATTGAATTTATACTCAAAGCCCTGGTAACCGATATCACCAACCGCATTGATCTTAGGAAGGAATGCATTGCCTTTGCTGAGACCAATCGCCTGCTGGCCGGCACGAAGACCGCCTTGCAGTTGTTGAATTTCCTGCCGCTGTTGCAATGCCGTATTGGTAAGTGAAGAGATATTTTGTTGTTCGTTGGCGGGAACTGCAAGCGTTGAATCACGAATGATAGATGCATTCAACTCGCGGTTGAGGAGAAAATTGAAATAGGATTGTGCTACCTGGTGGTTCTTCTCGTTATCGGCTATTTGTTGTTCTGTTTTGTTGAGTTCGTATTCTGCATTGAGTACGACATCTTTCGTTGCTTTAGCGTTAGCTACGAAAGACTGGTTGATCTTCAGCAACTCCCGAAGTAAAGTGTGTGTATTATTCAAAATGCGAAGCGCCTGATCGGTTTGGAGATATTGATAGTACGCTGACGTGATTTCGTACTTCAACTGGTTTTCGTATGCTTTCTTCTGTGCTTGCTGTACAGTAGTCAGTTCTTTTTGCGCTTTATAGTTAAAATAAATTTCAGGATTAAAGAGCGGCTGAATCACACGCACCTTCGTATCGTGAAAGTTGGTAGCCAGGAAATTGGTAGTCTGGTTGCTGATCATCGGGTACTGCGGGGCAGCCGGGTTAAGCACGCTGTTGATCTGGTTTAAGTTGGCATAAACCGGATTTACCAGGTCACCCACAGGAATAGAGATCTTCCGGCCACCATCGGCAATTTGATAGGAGGCATTGGCACCGATGTAGGGAAGAAAAAGCGCCTTCGCCTGCGCCAGATTTTCCATACTTCGCTCATAGTTCAATTGCTCTTGCTGCAATTGCAGGTTGTCTTTCAATCCCTGTTGAATGTAGGCATCCAATACAGGACTTTGCGCGCGGGCCAGCGTGCACGCGCTGACCATGATTAAGAAGAGAACTTTGGTTTTCATTGTTAAAAGACTTAACAGTGTTTAGTATTGGGATAAAAAAAAATTATAGCTCAGAAAGAATTTGCTTCAACATCTTGAATGACTTGTCGACCATTTTTGCACGCTCAGCCTCCTCATAAATTTTCAATCGATCACGCAAAGCCAATGAACACATGCCGTGCATCGTGCTCCAGATCAAAAATGAAAGTGTTTTGTAATCCTTGTTTTTGAAATAGCCTTGCTCCTGGCACTCTTTCACCAGGTTTTCCAATTGACAGTGTGCGCTCTCTCCTTCTTTCCACTCATCCGAATCCTTGTTGCAATCCATGGGAGCCTGCATGATGAACATGATGTCATAGTACTTCGGAAACTTGAAAGTGAAATCCATGTAGTGCTCACCCATTTTGATCAGTCGCTTGAACGGATCTTTAACGGTGGCGAGGTCAGACATGAACTCGTTGAATTTTTTGAATGCCTCTCCATGGAGTGCATAGAAAATCTCGTTTTTGTCTTTGAAGTACAGGTAGATAGTAGCTGGGCTGTACTCAATGGCTTCAGCAATGTTGCGTATGCTCACGTCATCAAACCCCTTATCAACGAAGAGCTGATGCGCTGATTGGAGAATGGTTTCGCGCATCTCCTGGCGGTCTCGTTCTTTTCTTTCTTTTACGCCCATAACTTTTGTGCTTATACGGGCAAAGTTACTGAACAGTGTTCATTTTAATAACAATGTTTTATAAAAAACTCGTAAGGCGTTGATTATCAGGATAAAATTTTGATAATAGCTCCTTCGCCTCCGGAGGTGAGGAATCATCAAAATTACTGATGAGCGTTTTTCATGCCGTCAATTCCACTTTGCACCCTCCTCCTTTTTCGAAAAATCTTCCGGTGTTTTATGGAATTCCACGTGATGGCGCATCTCAGCATTAAATAAAACTTAATACCTATGAAAGCTTTTACTTTAAACATCGCTGAGCCATGTGCAGAAAAATGGAGCAGCTTTACCCACACACCCAAAGGCGGATTCTGCACCTCATGTCAGAAAACAGTAATTGATTTTACTGAGATGAGCGATGCAGCAATTCTCGCGTTCATCAACAACAAACCTCAGAATACCTGCGGACGATTCAGGCCGGATCAGTTGAGAACGTATTCAATCTCAGCACCACCTAAAATCCAACCTGGTTTCGGTTTATTCAAAGCTGCGGCAGTCGGACTGTTGCTGATGCTTGTGAGCAGACCTGCCTTCACTCAAAATATCAATCCAAAGCCAGGCACGGAAATAAGACGAGAAGAAAAGAGCAAAGTGCAGGCTGAGACACTGGAAGAATTTACAGTGAAAGGCGTTGTAAAAGATGAAACTGGAGAAAAGATGTGGGGCGTAAATATTGTACTGAAGGGCACAACGGTTGGCACGGTTTCAAATGAAAAAGGTGAATTCGAGTTTCCTCAAAAATTGAAAGCAGGCGATGTCCTTGTCTTCACTTTTATCGGATTCAAACCCGAAGAATACCTCGTATCATCTAAGAACATGGATGCAGTGATCACAGTTGACATCAAATGTGATGTTGAGGTTATGGGCAAAGTAGCTGTGACCGGGGTGTACGAAAGAGAATCAAAGTTTAACCGCTTGTGGAGCAAGGTCAAGGCATTGTTTTGATAGGTGCGATGAAGAAACTCTTTTGCCTGTTTTTATTCGTACTATTATTCCATGAGTTACCGGCTCAGGTTTGCTTCGCTAACGTTGACTTTCATCGAGCCGACAGTGTAGCAGCATCCTGTGCCGGGCTCTCACTTAAAGACCTGGGCAGACTGTCCGAAAAGCTTACTCAACCTTTGCCGACAGACGTGGAAAAATTCCGTTCTATTTATGTTTGGGTCTGCAATAACATTGCAAATGACTACAACCTTTTTCTGGAGAACGACAGCAAGCGAAAAAAACTCAGTGGAGACGAATTGAAAGCCTGGAGTAAAAAATTTACCGCAAAGACTTTCAGGAAACTCTATTTCGAAAAGCAGACGGTATGTACGGGATATGCATATCTCGTAAAGGAGCTTGCATCACGCGTGGGCATCCGTTGTGTGATCGTGAATGGCTACGGACGTACGGCAAAATCAAATGTAAAAGAACAGAGTAATGTCAATCACTCGTGGAATGCCGTGCTACTCAACAACCAATGGTATTTGTGCGACCCTACTTGGTCGAGTGGAGCAATTGATTTGGAACAGCAACAGTTTGTCAAAAAGTATAACAACGCTTATTTCCTGGCGGATCCAGAGTTGTTTGTCCGCAACCACTACCCGGTAGATACTTCATGGATACTCTTGAAAAAGAAACCAACGATGCAGGAGTTTCTCAATCGGCCGCTCATCTATTATGCAGCTTATAATCACGGTGTAACTCGCTTCACTCCGGATATTTTTGAGATCACAACGACCAAAGCTGACACTGTTTCATTTTGCTTCGAAACAAAATTCTCCTCCATTGAAAAAGCTGCATTGTATATAACTCAGCCAGGCAGGGCAAGTATTTCAGTTGCACACGCACGGAAAACAAACGGATTTTATTGCATTGACTACGCCTTTAAAACGAAAGGGCGGTATGTGGTCACGTTGTTACTTGAAGGAGAATATGTAGTCAGCTACACCGTGGATGTGCAGTCGAGACAAGCCATTAGGCCAACTCAGAATTTAAGCCAACTAAAGTAGTATAGACTTCGAGCGTAAGCGCTTCCAAAGCTTCATTCGAAACAGAAATATCAATGTACTCCACTTTTTTAACCATCTCCACATATTTTTTATAAAGACCGTCCCTTCGCTCATTGCCATCGAAGCCCATTAGGCTGAAGATCGTATCACTGAGATGTAAAAAATAGCACCCCGCATCTAAACCGAGGTCGCTTAAACCGTAGACCAGCTTCGAATTGATCAGGTCATCTTTGATGAGTGCAAGAATGAGTTGTTTCCTATTCATAAATCAAATGAGTCAATTTTTGCGGTCCGTCAATCTACAAATAATGACCAAAAGGTCATCGATGAGCATGAAGTATTTTTTTAAGCTTGGTTCTTACTTATGGAACGTCAGGTTGACAGCCGTCTTATTGAGAAAGTAATTCTGCGCATTAAAAAATTGCGGGAAGACAAAGGAGTTTCACTGCAACAATTTTATGAAGATACAGGCGTACATCTGGCCCGCATTGAATCTGAAAAGAGGGATATACCAATTAGTACACTGGCTAGGATATGCAATTACTTTAAAATCTCATTAAAGGATTTTTTTGAAAATGTCGATTATTGATCTTGAGCCTGTTCCTCATCCAATTTGGATTGGCACATTGCGTGTCCGAACATTCTTTTTGCACAATTAAAATTCTCTTTTACCTTTGCAGTCCTAAAAAATGGGAGCTTAGCTCAGCTGGTTCAGAGCATCTGCCTTACAAGCAGAGGGTCGGGGGTTCGAACCCCTCAGCTCCCACTGGAAAACGTTAAGGCCTCGAATCTTCGAGGCCTTTTCTTTTTGGAGCTCGCTTCAGGTCTAAAGTTGTTTTGGCGATACCAGCGGCATCTTTTCCATTTTCGACACCTCAATAATTTGTACACCAAGGTCATTCACAACTTTGCCTTCCACCCAATAAAAACCCTTGCCGCGAAACGGATACTTTTTTGCTACATCCGGGAAGTGCACTGTGTCAAAGAAAATTCCTTGTCGATCATAAAAGGCACCAAAATGCATGGCATAGCCTCTCTTGGTGTGCGTGTTCTTGATGTCCACGACATAGCCCACGATAGAAATAAGTTGGCCCAGTTTTTCTTGCAGGCCCGTGGCTACCGAATTACCCCGCTCCGGAGATTTTAACAGCCGGAATGGATCACAGAGCGAAAATCCAAGCAACTCGATCTCATCAAAAGCATCATCAAATTCTGTGGACTCGAGTTCTGGTAAATCAAAATTCTCCTCCTCAAAGCCAAACAAGTCGGCCGTAGGAACTTTTCGTTTAGCATTGCTGAAAAAAAGCATCGCTTCCCATTTCAGCACTTGCTTGGTTTTACCGGTAAATCGGAAGGCACCCACCTGGATAAGTATGGTGATCTGTTCGAGTGTCATTTCTACCCGGTGCAAGAAATCCTGGATACCGGTGTATACACCATGACGTTCACGCTCTTCAATGATGGGCAGGGTAAGTTTTTGTTCCAGGCTTTTGACATGAATAAACCCAATGTAGATATGATCTTCTATGAGCGTGGTCTTGTAATCGCTATGGTTGACACACGGTGCTTCGATTTTCCCTCCCAACATTCGTGCTTCATGAAAATAAAATTCGGTTTTATAGAATCCGCCAAAGTTGTTGATCACACTCACCATAAACTCCAGCGGGTAGTATGCCTTCAGATACATGCTCTGATAACTTTCCACGGCATAACTGGCGGAGTGGCCTTTGGCAAAACTGTAGCCGCCAAAACTCTCAATCTCGTACCACACACGATTGGTCACGTGATCGGAATATCCACGTTCTTTGCAATTGGAAAAAAACTTATTCCGAATCTGATTAAATGCCTCCCGCGAACGGAACTTTCCCGACATCGCCCTGCGCAAAACATCAGATTCCGTGAGTGACAGTCCGGCAAACTCGTGCGCCACTTTGATTACATCTTCCTGGTACACCATCACACCAAAAGTCTCACTCATCAACTCCTGAAGTTTAGGGTGAATAACTTCGTAGGGCTTATTGTTTTTCGCCATGTGATATCGCTCGATGTAGGCTTTCATCATTCCACTTCGCGCCACTCCCGGGCGGATGATCGAGCTTGCCGCTACAAGCGTGAGGTAATCTTCGCATTTCAATTTTGCGATGAGCATGCGCATAGCCGGTGATTCAATGTAAAAGCAACCCATCGCACGGCTGCTACACAACATTTGTCGCACTCGTTCATCTTTTTTGAAATCATCAAAACGATACACGTCTACATCAATGCCACGATTTTTTTTTACCAGGGTTACAGTGTCTTTGATGTGACCGAGTCCGCGTTGGCTAAGAACATCCAGTTTGTAAATGCCCAGGTCTTCCGCACTGTGCATATCCATCTGGATGACAGGATAATTTTTAGGAGGAAGGTCAATGGCACCGTAGCAATAAACTGGTTTCTCAGTGATCAACACGCCACCGGCATGGATAGACAAATGGGAAGGCACATCTTTCAAGTCTTCGGCAATAGCGAAAATCTGCTCCCGGATCGGGTCCTGGTCCTTATTGGCATTTGGATTGTCGGAGATCTCATCGATTTCTTCTTTTGGTAATCCAAATACTTTCCCTACTTCCCGAATGATCGAACTGGACTGAAATGTAGCGAACGAACCCAGCAGGCAAGTGTACTCTTTACCATAGGTTCGAAATAAATAGTCATAGACAGCATCGCGGTTCGTCCAGGAAAAATCAAGATCGAAATCGGGCGGACTCACGCGTTCCTCATTTAGAAACCGTTCGAAATAAAGATTCAACTCAATTGGATCAACGTTGGTAATTCCCAGGCAGTAGGCAATCACACTGTTGGCACCACTTCCACGGCCTACGTGATCGAATCCTTGTTCATCCGCAAATTTTACCAGGTGATACGCAATGAGGTAGTACGAGCAAAAATCTTTTTTCCGGATAACCTCCAGTTCTTTTTCGAAGCGAGCCACGTACTCGGGTTTTGAAGAATCATATCGTTTATTAAAACCCTCGCGAGCCTTGCTCATCAGGATTTCCCAATCGCTTTGCTCACTGCCGCTGACGTGCTTGAGGTTTTTGTCTTTCCCGAATTCAAATTCAATGGAACACCGGTCAAGAATACTTTTCGCATTGATGACGAGCGATTGAAAATGTTCAAACCGCTTTTCCATTTCAGCCGGTGAGCACATCTCTTCATCAGGATCGGCCTGGTCGGAAGGTGAAAGCCTTGTGAGCACGACATTGGTATCGATGGCACGCAACACTCTATGAATTGCAAAACCTCTTTTACCAGAAAATGTGACAGGATGGAACGCAACGTATTTGTGCGGGAAAATTTTGTAATCAGGATCCAGGGCGAAGCGCGTGAGCTGACTGGCGCGCACCCCGATGAATTCGTTCTCCTTAAGTTTGTCCGGAAAAATATGCCGCCAGGGATAAGTGCAAAACACATGATCAGTGAAGACAGGCGCCTGCTCCGGAAAAGGTTTTTGTTCACTGTTGTGATGTGATAAAAACCGGTTGATCTCTTCAAAGCCATTATTGTCTTTGGCCAGAAGGACGTAGAGCAAATGGTTCGCATTTCGGACCTCCACGCCTACAGCCACTTCCATCACATGTTCTCTCTTCTTCTCCTGGCAAATGCGAAGCATCTCCACATACGAGCAAGTGTTGTTGATTTCCGTGACGACTAGCTTCCTGACACCATGCTTTTTTGCTTCCTCAAATAATTTATAGGGAGACAGTGTTCCATACTTGAAGCTATACCAGGTATGACAATTGAGATACATGCATTCATCCTTTGAAAGCGTTCATGTTAGACCTGACCCTGTCGCTCACTCCCATGGTCACAGCCCGTACAATTTTATCGGAGCCATGCTTGTGTTTGATGTAATCCAGCGCTTCATACAGATTGATGCTTTCGGCAGTGTCTTCAAAAAAGTCGATCTGGTGACTGCCATGCACCAACCCGCTGAGCCGTACCCCAACCAGGCGGATGAGCATACGTCTGGTGTAGAGCTTATCAAACAACTCCTGCACCACACGAAGGATCACGTGATCCGATGATGTGTACGAAACATGAACCTGCTTGGTCTCCGTATCAAAATTAGAGTAACGGATTTTCACCGTGATACAAGAAGTCAGTTTATGTTGCTCACGAAGCTGGAAGGCTATTTTTTCCACCATGGCTATCAGGATGGATTTCAATTTGACGACATTGATCGTGTCCGTATCGAAAGTGCTTTCGGTGGAAATGGATTTTTGCTCGCTGTACTGAACAACCGGTGTTGAGTCGATGGCTTCTGCTTTTTCACGCAGCGAAATTCCGTTTCTGCCAAAAGCGCTCGTCAGGTATTTCAAGGGCACTTGTCGCAATGTACGTATGGTGCGTACACCGAGCCCGTGAAGAAAATGAGCGGTCTGTTTTCCAACGCCCGGCAATTTTTCCACGGCAAGCGGAGCAAAAAAATCTTTTTCCGTGCCGGCATTAATTTGTTGTTTGGCGTTGGGCTTAAATTCTGCGGTGGCCACTTTAGACACGAGCTTGTTCACTGACATTGCCAGTGAAATAGGCAGCCCGCTTTCTCTGATAATTCTTTCCCGCAACTCCAATGCCCATTTGAATGCTCCGAAAAAGCGATCCATTCCCGTGGCATCGATATAAAACTCATCGATGCTCGACTTCTCATACAATGGTGCCCGTTCGGCAATAACTTCTGTGACCAGGTGTGAAAATTTGCTGTAGGCTTCCATATCGCCCGAGATCACTTTGGCATCAGGACAAAGCTGCAATGCCATATGTATGGGCATAGCCGAATGAACACCAAATTTCCTGGTTTCATAGCTGCAGGCTGCCACCACTCCTCTGCGGCTGGCCCCACCTACAATCAAGGGCTGCCCCTTCAGCTTGGGGTTGAGCTTGCATTCTACCGCCACGAAGAAAGCATCCAAATCGAGATGAATCACAGTACGCTCCATAGATCCGTAAAGCTAAATAATTTAGTATTAAATACTACTTTTTTTAGTTATAGAACGAGGTATTCCATTCATGTACAAGCCTATGCCGCCATTTGACCAATTGCTTAACTTGCCGCCATGATCAACAATAAGGAGCGGTTGTATTGGATGTTGCAGATCGGCGGTTGGTCATTCTATGCGATTGTCCAGGTAGTCGTGGCCAGTATTTTGGCTTCAGGGGGCACACTCAGCGCGTCACGGGCTGTTTTCTACTTTTATGAGGCGTTGCTATGCCTCATCGTAACGCACGTTTACAGGTATTACATTAACCAATGGCGGTGGTTTACGCTGGGGATGTCACGGATTACTCCGCGTGTAATTGTGACCGTTTGTGTGATGGCTTTGATCATGTACTTTTTACGAATACCAGTGTCCATACCACTGGGCATGTACAATTTCAACCTGGTATTCGATCCGATACGCATTTTCGTTGGGGCTGCTACTTACGCGATTATTTTTTTCCTGTGGTCAGCGATCTATTTCATTTACAACTATTTCGAACGGTACAACAAGTCTCTGAAACTGGAGGCCACAGTAAAAGAAATTGAGCTGAATAACCTGAAGGCCCAACTCAACCCGCATTTCATTTTCAACGCGATGAACAGCATCCGCGCTTTGATCGATGAAAATCCGCTCAAGTCAAAACAGGCGATTACGCAACTGTCTAATATTTTACGAAATTCACTTGCCACCGACAAAAAAGGGCTCACAAAATTTGAAGACGAATTGAAAATCGTAAAAGATTATTTGAGCCTGGAAAGCATCCGTTTTGAAGAGCGTTTGAAAATAGAATATGACGTTGCCCCCGGCTCCAGTGATTTCTGGGTACCCCCATTCATGATCCAGACATTGGTTGAAAATGGAGTCAAGCATGGAATTTCCAAACTCACCGAAGGCGGTACCATTGGGGTAAAAACCGTGATCATCGATGACGAACTGAAAATACAGATCAGCAATAGCGGGCAGTATGTGAATGGCCATAACGGAGGCCTGGGGCTGTCAAATACGATCCAACGGTTAAAATTGCTCTATGGAGATGCCGCTTATCTACGGATTGGCAATGAAAAGAATAATTTTGTTTTGACTGAGATTAAAATTCCACATCTATACAACTTATAACCAGTAATAAATGAAAGCGTTAGTAATTGATGACGAGCGATTGGCAAGAAAAGAGCTGATGAAATTGCTCGAAGAACACCCCTCTATTGAAGTTGCCGGTGAAGCGATGAATGCAGACGAGGCGGAAAAAATGATTGAAGAACACAACCCGGATTTGCTTTTCCTGGACATACAAATGCCTGGTCGAAATGGCTTCCAGCTTTTAGAATCGCTCGATTCTGTGCCACTGGTAGTATTTACCACAGCATATGACGAGTTTGCCCTGAAGGCATTCGAAGTGAATGCCCTGGACTATCTCCTTAAACCTATTCAGCCGGAGCGCTTAAGTGAAGCTGTTCACAAAGTGCTGGAGAAAGAGAAAGCCAAGGCCGGCCGTGCACACGATAAAAAATTAGGATTGGAAGACCAGGTCTTTGTAAAGGACGGAGAGCGATGCTGGTTTGTAAGCTTGGCTAATGTGCGCATGTTCGAATCGGATGGAAACTACATCAAAGTTTATTTTGATGCCCATCGCCCCATGATACACAAGTCACTGAATGCACTGGACGAAAAACTGGATGAGCGTGCATTCTTTCGCGCCAGCAGAAAGCACATTATCAATTTGAGCTGGGTGGAAGGAATTGAAACCTGGTTTAATGGCGGCCTGATGGTAAAACTCCGTGGAGGAGACAAAGTGGAAGTAAGCCGGAGACAGGCAGCTAAATTCAAAGACATGATGAGTCTCTAAAGAATTAAAAACAACTGCAAATGAAAGCCCCGGCTTAATTGATAAGCCGGGGCTCTTTATTTCTAAGGCTACTGCTTACTTAAGCTGTAGCTGTAGATTGTTCCATCTTGGTTTGTTGCTTCAGGATAACTGACTTCTTAGCCTTGTATCCGCAATATCCGCACTGGTAGTGCTTGATGATCTCGCCTGTTTCGGCTTCCGTAGGCTGCTTTACAATTTCCTCTTTCACCACTTTGAAAGTCTGGTAGTTACACTCAGGGCACTGTAATGCATGCAGGTGACCGGAATATTTTTCAATTTGGATGTATCCTGTTTCTTCATCTTTCCACACATCGTAGTCAACGGAGAAAACATTTTCTTCTGCTTGCATACCTTCATCCAGGTAAGCATCTTCCTCTTCTTCACTCAGGAGTTTCATGGCCTTACCGGTCTTTGGAGAAATCCGGGGCATGTAGCGCAATAACTTGAGGCGTTTTTCGATGTAAAAAGGATAGTAAAACTTAAGCAGGTTTTGCACAATAACTGCAACGATCAAACCCATTGCGGCTGTAACGAAAAATCTCACACCAATCAGCACGGTTGTAAGTTGTGTGATAGCAGAATTTGCAAAGAAGCAACCTCCTACGATCAAAACAATCACGGCAATCCACAACGTGCTGATTTCATATTTGTTAATGAAATCGTATTTTTCCTTACTACCCTTAGTAGTACTTAATCTAACATAGTAACCCAAGGCTATAAGAACACCGATAGCCCAGCAAACGAAGGCCAGATTCTGAGCCAGCCCATTCCACCAATCATAATTCTCAGGAACAGCTTCATCTGGGTCCTGCCCGAAAGCCATAGCAGGAAGGAGCACCAGCGTTAACATCATTGCTCGTTTCACGAATTCTTTGTTCATAACGTAGTCAGATTTCAGGGTTTGTTGTATTAAATCTTATCAAATATAGCTAAAAGATGGTTCAATTAGCTTATCTGAATCGCCAAATATATGCAGGATGGGGGATAAATCCGAGGGCAACAAAAATTATAAAACTGGAACCTAATGACCGCTTTTGGTCACAAATTCCTCCACTATTTCAAGCGCCTCATTCCTACTCTCATACATGGCCATGTGTCCGATGTTTTCAATGAGTCGAACCTTCGATTGAGGGGCCAATTGTCCGATTTGTTCCGTGACGGCTGCCGGGACAATCGTGTCGTGGGCACCACCTAAAATCAAGACCGGCTTCCGGCAGTTTTTCAGGAAGTCAACAGATGATGGACGGTCGCGCATAGCTGCCGCATATCCCAGAAGTGTTTCTTTTAAAGTCTTCCGGGCAATCCGATCTACTTCAGGAATAGCCGGGTGTTTTTTGTCCAGGAAAAGTCCCGGCACAAAAGTATCGATGTACGGGTCGATGCCATGCGCTTTCACAAATTCGATCACCTTGTTCCGGCTTGCCTTTCGTTCTTCCGAATCGGGAAAAGCAGTCGATTGGAAAAGCCCGATGCCTGCAAATTTTTCACCTTCTCGTGCTGCCATTGCCAGCGTAACATATCCTCCCAGCGAGTGACCAATCACTACGGGATTTGCAATTTTTTCCCGGGCAACCCAATGGCAGACTTGAATTCCAACCTGATCTAATGTGAAAGGAGCTTGAAGCAAAGGACTACCACCGAAACCGGGCAAATCAATAACGAAGACTTCAAATTTTTTTGAGAGCTGATCCGCAAATCCATTCCAGATTTCATGAGTCTCGCAAAATCCATGAATCAAAATCAAAGGATGGCCTTTACCGAGTTTTCGGTAAAAAATGGATTCCATGGTTAAGCTTTCACCTGCTCGATCATGTGAGCTACAGCTCTTTCAATGCTGTCGGGGTCAAAACCACACTCACGGTGCAATTCGATCTGCTCACCATGTTCAATCACTTCGTCCGGTATACCGAGTCGCTTTACCTCCGCCTGATAATTATTGTCGGCCATGAATTCGATCACGGCACTTCCAAAGCCACCCTGAATGCAGCCGTCTTCCACGGTGACTACTTTTTTGAATTTGGAGAAAATTTCGTGCAGCATTTTTTCATCGAGTGGCTTCACAAACCGCATGTCATAATGTGCAATGCTGATTCCCTGTTTTTCAAAACGATTACAAACTTCGATGGCGTAGTTGCCGATGTGGCCGATCGTGAGGATGGCCAATTCTTCACCGTCTTTTATTTTTCTTCCTGTGCCGATTTCAATTTCTTCAAATGGAGTTTTCCACTGCGGCATAACACCCTGACCACGGGGATAGCGAATGGAGAACGCTTTTTCTTTTCGCGGCAACTGTGCGGTAAACATCAGGTTTCGCAATTCTTGTTCATTCATCGGGGCTGCCACAATCATATTGGGCAGACAACGGAAGTAGGCAAGGTCATATGCTCCATGGTGTGTGGGGCCATCGGATCCGGCAAACCCGGCGCGATCAAGACAAAAATTGACTGGCAAATTCTGAATACAAACATCATGAACAACCTGATCGTAGGCGCGCTGCATGAACGAGCTGTAAATGTTACAGAAAGGAACCAGCCCTTGCGTAGCTAAGCCCGCTGAAAATGTAACTGCGTGCTGCTCGGCAATTCCCACGTCAATGGCACGATCGGGCATTTCCTTCATCATGATGTTCATGGAAGAGCCAGAAGGCATGGCAGGTGTGATGCCGATGATTTTTTCGTTCAATTTTGCCAGTTCCACAAGGGTGTGACCGAATACATCCTGGTATTTGGGAGCTTGTGGTTTATCGTATGTCTTTTTAAAGATCTCCCCGGTGATTTTGTCAAACGTACCGGGTGAATGCCAGGTCGTGGCATTTCCTTTTTCTGCGGGACCGTACCCCTTTCCTTTTACAGTAACACAATGAAGGATTTTAGGTCCCTTGATTTTTTTGAGGTCATTCAATACAGCCACGAGGTGATCGACATCGTGCCCGTCTACCGGACCGAAGTAGCGGAGATGCAACGACTCGAACAAGTTGCTCTGACTGAGCAGTGTTGACTTGATCCCGGTTTCAATTTTAGAGACAATTTCCTGTGCATTTTTTCCAAACGTGGAAAGTTTGCCCAGCATATTCCATACATCGTCCTTGAGGCGATTGTAGGTTTTGGAAGTGGTAATGTCTGTGAGGTAATCTTTCAGTGCGCCTACATTGGGGTCGATCGACATACAATTGTCGTTGAGGATAATGAGCAGGTTCGTGTCAGAGACACCGGCATGATTCAATCCTTCAAAAGCCATTCCACCGGTAAGTGCACCATCACCGATAATGGCGACATGTTGCTTGTCGTTAGCTCCGAGATTTTTCGAAGCAAAAGCCATTCCCAAAGCTGCAGAGACTGAGGTGGAAGAATGACCTACGCCAAAAGTATCGTATTCGCTCTCTTTTCTTTTGGGAAAACCGGAGATGCCTTTGTAAACTCGATTCGAGTGAAACACATCTCTTCTGCCAGTCAGTATTTTATGCCCGTAGGCCTGATGACCTACATCCCAAACCAGCTGATCATAGGGAGTATTGAAAACATAGTGCAATGCAACGGTAAGTTCCACCACACCGAGGCTGGCACCAAAATGGCCGCCATAGACCGAAACGTTGTCGATGATAAAATTCCTAAGTTCGTTGCAAAGCTGAACCAACTGAGCCTGATCCAGTTTCTTCAGGTTTTCAGGGCTATCGATTTGCGCCAGTAATTTTCCGGGAGTGATCAGCATTTCAGTTCTAAATTAAATAAACCTAAAGTTATTTTGTGGCTTTTACAATCTGAAAACCCGCAAATTTACTTATTTAAAATTGATCCCGATTTGTCCTGAGATTTTGAATACTTTTGCGTCCTTAGTCGGCATTTAACTGACGCTAAAGACAGAGAAAATTGCGGCTTGTAGAACGTGGACGCCAGAATTATGACACAGGAAAATTTTGAAATAAAGCTACCTCTATTTGAAGGCCCTTTTGACCTTCTTTTGTTTTTCATTGAACGTGATGAACTGGATATCAACGATATTCCGATCGCAAAAATCACGGGCGATTTTTTAGCGTACCTGCATCGACTTGAGAAATTGAATATTGAGGTCGCCAGCGAATTCATTTTGGTGGCTGCCACATTAATGCGTATCAAATCGAAAATGTTATTGCCACGTCCGCAACTGGATGAGCAAGGCAATGAAATTGATCCACGTGAAGAACTGGTGAAGCACCTGATGGAGTACAAAAAGTACAAGTCGGTAGTTGATCAATTCCACAAGATGGAAGAAACCGAGTTGATGAAAGAGAAGCGCGGCAACCTGATGAAGGAACTGCGCCAGCTAGCGGAGAGCACCAACGTGGAGGCAGAATTGCAAGACGTTGACCTTTTCAAGTTGTTGATTGTTTTTGAAAAAGTGCTGAAGCGTCAGGACGAAGAGAAGAATCGCCCTGTGCACCAGGTGATCCAATATCCTTACACCATCGAGGGCCAGAAAGAATTTATCACTCATCAGATATCAACCAAGTCGAGAGTTGCCTTCACCGAACTTTTTGAGAAAGCACCTACGCGTATTGCATTGATTTTTAATTTCCTCGCCATTCTCGAAATGCTTGCCAATGGTTTGCTGAGTATCCAGGTTGGTGAAGGATACAATAATTTCTGGGTAACTGCGCCAGGACAACAAGTAATTCAAGAACAATAATTCCAAAATAACGATGAAGCGTGTTACAGGACTTGGCGGAGTTTTCTTCAAGAGCGATGACGCAAAAAAACTCAGGGAATGGTATGGCAAACATTTAGGTCTGCCTGTAACCGAATGGGGGGCCACCTTCGAATGGATTGACCCTGACCATAAGGATGCGAAGACCCCAGCCACTACTGCATGGAGTACTTTTGCCAAGGACACAAAATACTTCGAACCAAGTCAAAAGCCTTTCATGTTCAACTATCGTGTTGAAAACCTGGTTGAGCTTTTGAAAGTATTGAAAGAGGAAGGCGTGGAAATTGTGGGAGAGATACAAGAGTTCTCTTATGGAAAATTCGGATGGATTTTAGATCCTGAAGGAAACAAGATCGAGCTCTGGGAACCGAAGGATGACGGATTTTAATCACTATGAAATACTTGCTTTTCTTTGTCTTAACGGTTGGCGTTACCTTCGAATGGAAGTCATTAGAGACTCCAGAATTCAAAATAAAATATTCCGATACCTGGGAGCTTGATCAGAGCGGGAGCCAAAACACCAAGTTCATTCTTTATGCCCCGCGTGAATCAGCTGCATTCAGAAACAACATCAACTTAATTGTTCAGGATTTGAAAGGCCTGGACTTGGATCTGAAAAAATACGCGGATCTGTCTACATCACAGATAAAACAATATCTCACGGATGCCACGATTCATCAGTCGGAAACGACAGGAACGAAACACACCGTTATTTTCAGTGGAACGCAGGGAGAATTCAAACTGAAGTGGAAACAGTACTATTGGGTCAAAGGCGAAAAAGCTTATGTGCTGACGCTCACTACCTCACAAGCTTCGTTCGATAACCAACTTGGAACTGCGAATCCAATCATGGATTCATTTGTGCTCAAGTAAATTTAAATCTTATTTCAACAGGGAACCTTGTAGTCGCATTAACTCGATCTCCGAAGCCTTCGTGCTAAAGCGGGCAGCAATGAGTTGATTGTAGGCATCTGACAAACTTTGGTTAGCCGTACGCAGTTCGATGTAGGTGGTTATTCCTCTTCGAAATCCTTCCAATGCAATAACTACGTTCTCCTTCGCTACGAGAATATTCTCTTCCTGAATTTGCAAGATACGTTTTGAATTTTCGTAGTTGGTAAATGCATTAAGCACGCCTACTGTAGCCAACGTCTTTTGCTGATCATAGATCGCCTGCATCCGGGATTGTGTGACTTTGGCTTGAGCAATTAATCGCGTAGCACTCAGGTTATTTAAAATTGGCACGGAAACACCGAACCCGAGACTGAACGGCTGCGTGTGGCTCAACTTTTGAACAGCTCCGTTGAATTGTACCTTGTTTTCCGTTCGATTCAATCCATACGAAGAAAGCACTTGAATTATGGGCGACCTTCCTGCACGTGCTTCTGTTACAGCCGTGGTCGCTACATCCAGGTTTTTTCTCGCGGCTAGCACTGTCTGATTAGAATTTTCGATAGCTGAAGTAATCTCATCCCTGTTCAAATCGAGATTGATGGGAATCGTATCGGCAATGATAAATGTGGCTGGCAGCCCAAATGCCACCTGGCCATTCAACTGGTCTTTTAATTGTTGAATCAGAATTTCTTGCTGCACTACCAATGTCCGTTGTGCATTCAGATCGACTTTTGCCTGTAACAGCTCTGGCTTCGCGCCTGTACCGACCTCCAGTTTTCTTTCCGCCAATTTTACGCGCTCGAGATTAACGGCCATCACTTCTTGTATTGCTTTCAACTGCTCTTGCTGACGAACGATGTTGTAAAAGTTAGTCATCGTTATTGCAACCGTGTTCATCATCTGATTGCGGATATTCGTCTCTCCCCATTCCGCCAGTTGGATAAGCCTCCTGCGGGTAGCAAACATTCGGGTACCGTCAAATACGGTCCAAGCTGCCTGAATACTTGCATTGGTAGTATAGCTCAACCCATTGAAATTATGCTCAGTGCCATCCTGCGCTTCTTGAGGCGATGTTCCATACTTAAATGGAAACTGCTGATTGATGATATAGTTATTGTTTCTGCTGTACGTTCCGCTTGCGTTGATGGTCGGAATAAATGCTCCGTAAAGAAACTGTTTATCAGTGAGCTGGGTTGCGGCCGTTGTCCTGGCCACCTGGATATCATAATTTTTCTGCAGAGCCATTTGCACCACGTCCTCCAGAGTCACCGTCTGCTGGGCGTGAGAAAAAGAAAAAAAGAAAACAGAAATTAAAAATGTGAGCGAAAACTTATTGTTCATAGACTAACTCCTTGTGGGGTTGAGATGCAGTTTCTTCTTCTAATTCTTTGTCGATGTGTTTGCGTGGTCGTGACAGGTAAGAATACATGGCCGGAATAACGAACAATGTAAGTATCAATGAAAACATGATTCCACCTACGATCACGATGCCCAACGGAATACGGCTGGTGCTGGCATCACCGAGCGACAACGCTATTGGTAAAGAGCCTAAGGCCATTGCCAGGCTCGTCATCAAAATCGGGCGGAGGCGAAGACGTGAAGCTTCGATTACTGCATCCATTTTTGATAAACCTTCTTCACGCTTCTGATTGGCAAATTCCACAATCAAAATTCCATTTTTTGTCACCAGGCCTATCAGCATGATCATCCCGATTTGTGAGAAGATATTAATGGTTTGCCCGAACAACCACAGAGAAATGAACGCTCCGGCTATCGCTAGCGGCACTGTCACCATGATCGTCAGCGGATCGATGAAACTCTCAAACTGTGCGGCAAGTACGAGATAAATCAATGCCAGTGCCAGAATGAAAGCGAACGAAGTATTGCCCGAGCTTTCAGCAAAGTCACGCGAAGTGCCTGACAATGATGTTGCAAAAGATTCATCCAGCATTGGCTTCACAATACCTTGCATTGCTGCAATTCCATCGCCAATTGTTTTTCCAGGGGCAAGACCGGCAGAAATTGTTGCTGACTTATAACGATTGAAATGGTACAATGCCGGAGGTGTGACTGACTCTTCTATAGAAATCACATTATCAATAGAAACCAATTGGCCTGAATTTGTACGCACATACAATTTCTTCAAATCCTCAGGATCATCGCGATTGATTCTCGTTACCTGACCGATCACCTGATATTGTTTCCCATCTCTGGTGAAATAACCGAACCGGAGGTTACTGTAAGCTAACTGCAGTGTCTGCGAAATATCCTGAACACTGATGCCAAGCTGCGTTGCCTTGAGGCGGTTTATTTTTACGCGAAGCTCCGGTTTATTAAATTTTAAGTCGATGTCAACGCCTTGGAGTGTCGGGTTTGCGTTGGCCTGTTCCAAAATCTTCGGAAGTACCGCCTGCAGTTTCTCGAAATTATTATTCTGAATTACGAATTGTACCGGAAGCCCTCCACGCCTGTTTACCGAGATCGTTTGTTCCTGGATAGCAAAAGCGCGGCCTTGCGGAAACCGCGACAGATTTTTCGACACCATATCCACGATCTGCTGTTGTGAGCGGTTGCGTTCTTTCGGGTCAACCAGTGTAGTTCGCATGAAGGCCGAATTCACAGAGCCTGCACCACTGAAACCCGGAGCTGTTACCGTGAGGATAATTCGAGCTTCAGGTATTGAGTCAACAGCAAACTGCGCAATTTTATCAACGTAAGCATCCATGTAATCGTAGGCCGTTCCTTCAGGAGCTGTGATGCTTAAGCGGAACTGATTACGATCTTCCATGGGCGCAAGTTCCGACTGGATATTCTGGCTCAGGAAGTAAACCGAGAGCACACAGAACACGATTATCGCGAACGCCACCCAACGGATGTTCATAAACTTTATCAGGAAATTCTTGTAGCCGTTTTCCATTCCTACGAAAAAAGGTTCGCTGAACTTGTAGAACCGGGAGTGTTCATGATGAGAGCGTGTGAGCTTCACACTCAACACCGGGGTAAGCGTAAGTGATACAAAAGCTGAGATCAACACTGCACCCGCCACAACAATTCCGAATTCACGGAACAAGCGACCAACGAATCCCTGCAAAAAGACGATCGGTAGAAAAACCACAGCCAATGTGATGGATGTCGAAATTACCGCGAAGAAAATTTCTTTGGACCCCTCCTTTGCTGCACGGTACTTGTTCATACCGCCTTCCAGTTTCTTATAAATGTTTTCCGTGACAACGATACCATCATCCACCACGAGGCCCGTGGCAAGCACAATGCCCAGCATGGTCAACACATTGATCGAGAAATCGCACAAGTACATAATGAAGAACGTAGCGATCAATGAAACCGGGATATCGATCAGCGGGCGAATCGCAATCAGGAAGTCGCGGAAAAACAGGTAAATGATCAATACCACGAGTAAGAAGGAAATCAACAATGTTTCCTGCACTTCAGAGATAGCACGCTTGATAAATACAGTTTGATCAAGAGCGATGTTCAGTTTGATATCTGCAGGCACTTCTTTTTTCAACTGATCCATTCGCTTGTAAAACTCGTCAGCAATGGAAACATAGTTGGCACCCGGCAGCGGTACCAATGCCATACCGACCATCGGGATACCACGGTCCTTTAAAATCGATTCTTCATTTTCAGGGCCAAGTATCGCCTGGCCCACGTCTTTCAGGCGTATGTCGCCCATGGCAGACGCTTTGACGATGACATCGTTGAAGTCGTCTTCGGTATAAAGTCTGCCGAAAGTCCGCACCGTAAGTTCTGTAGAGTTTCCTGCAATTTTTCCGGAAGGCAACTCTACGTTTTCACGTGTCAATGCATTTTGTACGTCCAGTGCTGTAAGGTTGTAAGCGCTAAGCTTTGAAGGATCAAGCCAGATTCGCATGGCAAATTTTTTCTCGCCCCAGATCTGCACACCACTTACTCCTTTAATTGTCTGCAGTCGCTCCACCAGCACATTTGTGGCATACTCGGTGAGCTGCAATGGGTTTCTAGTATTGCTCTGCACGGTCATACTGATGATGGCATCAGAGTTGGCGTCCGCTTTGGAAACCACAGGTGGCACAGTCAAATCCTGTGGCAATGAACTACGGGCCTGAGAAACTTTGTCACGTACGTCATTTGCCGCTGACTCCAGGTCTACACCAAGATCAAATTCCACATTGATACGACTTGTACCATTGCTCGAGGTAGATGAAATATTTCTAATTCCAGCGATCCCATTGATTGCTTTCTCCAGCGGTTCTGTGATCTGCGACTCAACGATATCAGCATTTGCACCGGAGTACGAAGTTGACACGTTTATGTTGGGAGGATCGATTGCCGGGTAATCTCGTACACCCAAAAATTTAAAACCGATGGCCCCAAATAACACCAATATGATGCTCATCACGAATGACAACACCGGGCGCCTCAAACTCAATTCGGAGATGTTCATAGCTATTGATTTTTATTTACTGTAACGATTCACTTTCGTGATCTTGACTTTTGATTTCGGCCGTATCGACATCAATCCGGTAGTCACCACGGTATCACCGGACTTCAATCCTTTCACAATTTGTACGAAGACAGAATCACGGATGCCTGTTTCCACCGTCAGGAACTGCACGCTGTCTTTGCGGAATAAAATAATCTGCTTGCTGCGCGCCAGCGGAATCACTGCCTGTGTAGGCACCATCAAGGCTTTGGCCTGACGACCGAGTTGCAAATTTACTTTCGCGAAAACGCCAGGCACCAACTCCTTATGATTTTCCCTGACAATGGCTTTGATCTTAAGGGTACGCGTCACCTGGTCCACATTCCCTTCTGTAGCAAGCACGGTTGCCTGATGATCTTTTTCCCCACCGTCCACTCTGAAACTGATCACATAACCAACACCAATTTCCTTGGCATACTTTTCCGGAATGGAAAAATCCAGTTTCAACTGATCAACCTGACGGATACTGGTGAGGATATCCGATGGTGATACATAAGCTCCCATGCTCACATTGCGAAGTCCGAGCTTGCCATCATAGGGTGCCAGTATTTCGGTCTTCGATATTGCTATTTGGGTGGACTGAATGTCGGCTTTAAGGTTGTCAACTGCCAATGCGCTCAGATCGAAATCCTGTTGACTGATCCCGTTGATTTTCAACAAATCGCGCTGTCTTTCTACCGTACGATTGGAGATCTCAAGTTGCACCTGGAGTTTTTTGAGCTGAGCCTGCAAATCCTGGTCAAAAAGTTTTACCAGCACCTCTCCCTTGCGAACGTAGGTACCTTCCTGGATATTCAATATTACAATACGACCTGTTACTTCGGGGCGAATCTGCGTTTCTTCTGTGGGCAACAGTGACCCCGGCACTTCAATTTTTTCACTTTCCAAATGAGGTTCAACAACAAAACCTTCCGCCATCACTGGTCCTGATTGGCGCGTAGCATTAACCACCGCTTTCTTTTTCTTACATCCGGTCAGCACGACTGCGAACACAAAAATCACAAGGAGAAACTTCTTCAACATGTAGGTTACTTTATATAAAATGGGAATTTAAATCTAACGCAATCGTTCTGATCAAGTTCATTTTTCAATATCATTATTGAACCGCTTGTGTAATTTCAACACTTGAGGAATCACCAACTCACTCTCGTCATTGGTAATAATAAAATCAGCTCGATTTATTTTCTCTTCTTCTTTCATTTGATTTCGGATGATCTTCATGACGTCCTCCCGCGTACGTGACTTGTCTCTGCTCATCACCCGCTGCACTCTTAAATCTTCCGGAGCAGTGATCACAATTATTTTGTCGAGTGTTTTATACGAACCCGATTCATACAAAAGCGCTGCTTCTTTGATGATATAAGGGAATTGACTGTTTTGCTCGATCCACTGCTCACTGTCAGTTGCCACTGCCGGATGAACGAAGCTATTCAGCACTTTTAGTTTTGCTTCATTATTAAAAACTTCTTTGCCCAGGAACTCGCGGTTCAGGGAGCCGTCTTTCAAATAGGAATTTTCTCCGAATTCTTTTTTTATTTGACTAACCAGTGACTGGTTTTCCGTCATCAGCAATCGTGCACGGCTGTCGGCATCGTAGGTTGGAATACCAAGAGATGCAAAGATTTTACAGATCAGGCTCTTACCTGAACCGATACCACCAGTGACGCCAACTCGAAGCGGTTTTTTCATACGTTCGACCCGGCAAAGTTAGGTTTAAATTCAATGGCCCTTGCTATGAATGGAATCAATTCTCAGCAACTGTGCATAAGATGGCACATTCAATACCCTTGGAAGTGCGACTCCGTTCTTTTTCATGCTCCGCGTGCTAACCCTGGAAATGATTTCTTTCGACTGCAAATCAAAGTCTGACTTCCTGCTCACTGGGATTTGGAAGTTCGCATTGACACTATCGACATCAAGAGCGATGGAGTTCTTGTCTACTTCGACTTTTAACTTTTTATTAACGATTTCAACCTGAGCTACCTCGAACATAACCTGGACAATCGGAGGATTACGCCTGACAAATTCACTGCCTGCAAATGTCACCTCCACTTCTTCACGAAAGTTTTCACTCACGTTTTTATGATTCACTGGAATAACTATTGAGTCAATCACGGCATGGAGCCTGCTTTCAGGGCCTTCCAGTTTTACAGAATCTGGAAGCACTACTACTGGACTGATTCGTCCATATCCTTCTTGAAACGACACAGCCGAAATATCAGCTTTCAACTTATACCGGTGTACGTCACGTTTGTCGATATGAAGGTAAAGCGTGTCGGTAACGACAAAATTAACTTTGAGATTGCCTATCTGGCTGGCCACTACCGGAACCAGGGTACTGGCAATAATTTTCCTGACCTCTGCAGGCCGCTCCAGTGGAATAATCAGTTGTGGTGACCTCAGCCCCGCATACCTGCGAAAAAGATCCCATCCATTGCCTGAAACATTGACGGTGATCGTCTTGGGGAAATGCTCGGCCGGCACATACCGCTCCCCGTCAAATTCAAACAGAATCGGGAAGCGGATGTTGGTTGAATAGTTCTTATTGAATGCGTTGAAAATCCAGAAGACCAGGGCTGTAGCAACACACAAGACAACGGCCTTCCAGTTGGCGCGGTCAAATCGCAAAAGGTTGAATATAATCCGGACGAAATTCATGAGTCATCCTAAAATTCTCTGCACCGTCAACCTTGTGCGAAGAAGCAAAATCAGGCTGCGGGTTTCTTGTTGGCGGCAGCTTTGGTGGATTCCATCGATATCGCTGTTTTAGAAAAACGGATACGTGCCCCGCGCTCGACTTCAATAATAACCGTATCGTCTTCAATTTCAGCTAAGCGGCCGTGGACGCCACCAATAGTAACAACGTAGTCTCCTTTTTGAATTTCTTCGGTAAACTTCTTTTGGTCTTTCGCTTTCTTCTGTTGTGGCCTGATCATGAAAAAATACAGGATGACGAACATCAGTACCATCATGATAGGGAAGCTCCAATTGTTCTGAGCCTGAAGTAAAATAGAATACATGTTTTAAAATTTAGGCCGCAAAGTTATCCCATTGCCACCAATGCGGCAAACAAAAGTCAATTCGAAAAAGCCTCCAATGCTATGGAGGGTTTCCCTGAATCGTCAAACGCACCAAGCTTGTAACCCTGCCAGTCCTTGTAGCATTCAGGCTCCCAATAAAAAACACCTAGACCATTTTTGCCGGGGACGGCTTTTGTCTTATTGATAATATCTACCAAAAAGGCTTTAGCTGTGGCGGCATCATTGACAGGCATTCCTACCTCCACTACCATGACGGGCTTGTTGTACCTCGTCACCATGTCATTCATGTTTGTCAGGCACAGTGAATTAACCGCACTCCAACCATTGACTCCCTGTGAAGCATAAGATGGATACAGCGACATACCGATGATATCGTAGTTCGCATTGTTCTTGGTCAAGCCGTCAAACATCCAGCGGAACAAGCTATTGTCATGCCCATTAGAAATGTGAACAATTACTTTCGTGGTTTTGCTCACAGCTTTGACTGCATTGTACCCTGCATTTATCAGTGCAGCGAAGTTGCTCATGCTTTTCGATGCGCGGCCGTCTTCCCAAAGCATACCGTCATTTGTTTCATTTCCGATTTGAACCCATTCGGGAGTGATGTCATTCGACTGAAGGGTGTCCATCACGCTTTTGGTGTAATCATACAGCGTGGTTTTAAGCGCATCAAAACTCAGACTCGCCCAAGAAACTGGCTTATACTGCTTGCCCGGGTCGGCCCAGTCATCGCTGTAGTGAAAGTCAATCATGATTCTCATGCCAAGTGATTTGGCACGCTTGGCTTTAATGACAAGGTCTTTCGTATTGTTCCAGCCATCAGTTGGGTGAACCCATGCCCGCAACCGGATGGAATTAATTCCAAGGTCTTTCAGGATTTGCATGCATTCCTGTTGCACCCCGTCCTTGTTATAAAATTTTACTCCTGCTGCTTCCATTTGAGTAAGCCACCCGACATCAGCACCTTTGGCAAAAATTGTTGTTTCGGGAGGAGTAACACCGCCCGACTTGTCGCCACATTGAGTAACTGCTACAATTACTAATAGAAACCAATAGGCTACCCGGTTCATCTTATTCCATTTTGTTTACCCTAAAATACAAAATCCCCTTGCGGGGACTTGTATTTTTATGTGTATCGGATTAAGGCTATTTCAACGGCCCGTTGGAACCATCAGGTTTGGGAGTAACCATGGCCTTGAATTTAAGTGTTGTAATCTTTGGCCATGTGTTCGCTGTAACTGTGATTGTCTTGTCCTGGAGACCTGACTTCCCTTTCGAATCGAATTCTGCTTTTACGAAACCAGATCCACCCACGGGGATAGGAGCTTTTGTCCACTCGGGCACAGTGCATCCGCAAGAGGGTTGTGCGTTTTGAATAATCAACGGAGCTACGCCTGTGTTTTTCACCTGGTAGGTGTGAGTTACTTTATCACCTTCTTTTATTGTTCCGAAATCGAAAGACGTTTTATCAAATTCAATTACCGGGAGAGGTCCTTCGGGTTTTGCGTCTGGAGCGGGAGAAGTAGGTGTCACTGCTGAGGCCAGCGGAGTTGATTGTTGGGTGGCAGGTTTATTTGCTTCCAATGCGGCAAGCCTGCTTTCAACATCCGCTAGTCTTTTTTCTGTTGCCCGGTCGCGACAGGATGTAGTCAAAGCAACCAACCCAATCAACAACATTTTCATTCCTGATTTCATATAATTTGTCTCTATAAATTTCTCTGTAAAATTACTCCTGATAAAACTGAATACATTTTTTAACTGTTCGCTTTTAACAAAACATTAACTGTTTTTGCCGCGAATCTGCTCCAGAAGTTCATCAACATCATCCAGCAATTGCTGGGCTTTCCCCTTGGCTTCAGAGACAACCCGCTCGCCCTGCGATTTAGCCTCTGATGTAAGAGCTGTTTCTTTCCCGCTCATCAGGTCATCCAAATAGGCTTGAAGCATTTTCTTGTACTTGTCCAATTGGAATGAAAGTTTCTCGCGTGTGTTCGAGCCTTTGTCGGGTGCATAGAGAATGCCGAGGATTGCTCCGGCTGCTGCTCCCGCTAAAAATGCCATTAAGGCGTTGCTGCTTTTCTTACCCATAATTTCTGAAGTTTAGGGATTGCAAAGATAAAAATATTGTGACTTCCTATTTATTGTCAATTAAACCGCGACCACTCTTTTTCACAGCTCCGGAGTCTTTCATTGATTTGGCGATGACGTCCAGGATACCGTTGATGAACTGGCGGCTTTTCGGTGTGCTGTACTCTTTGGTGAGCTCGATGTACTCGTTGATGGTCACTTTCACCGGAATATTCGGGAAATGAATCATCTCCGTGATAGCCATTTCCAGGATTACACGGTCAGTTAACGGCAGGCGGTCTACCTCCCAGTTGCGCGTGTTTTTAGCAATCAGATCCTTATACTGCGGGTCGAGCGTGATCACATTGCTGAACAGTTTTTCGGTAAACTCGCGGTCTTCATCCCAATTCAGGGAGACTTTCTGTAATGCGGTCTTGCCCTCCGCGTAAGACTTGATCGTCTTATCCACCATACTCTTGATGATGTCTTTGTCTTCCGACCATCGAATGTTTTGCTCTTCAAAATAATCGTTGATTGCCCCGGGGCCCAAAATGACTTTGCGGGCCATGTGCTTGATGAAATTCTTTTGCGCCTCTTCGTCCGGGTGTTTGGCCGCAATGAATTCTTGATAAATACTATCCTCTTTCAAGCGCTCACGAAACCAGGTTCGCACGCGATCCATGCGGCCATCCCAGCCTGCATTTTCTTTTAGTATGGATTTTTTAAGTTCATCATTTTCGCGCCATGATTTTATCCAAAGGTGGTTTGCAAAATTGCCGTGCCCGCCCTTCTTTTCAGCTGCAGCCAGGTCGGCAAAGGCAACCATCAGGGCAATAACACTGTGATAGGTGGCCGAAAGTTTCTCCATTTCAAGGAGGATATTTTTTCCCAGGTAGGACTGGTCTTTTTTGATCAGTTTTTCATAAAGCGAAGCCGCTTCCTCCACCGCTTTGCGGATATCTTTTTCTTCCGTTTCGGCGGCAACACCATTCATTTGTTTGTCGAAAGCCTGCAGCGCCTGCTTCTTTTTTTTGCGAAGCTGCTCTTTGTCCTGGACCTCCATTGAATTGAGGTTGGGCTGGAATCGCTCTTCAATCAGGTCTTGCGCCAGCAGCAGATCGGCATCTTTGCATTGAGCGTAGGCAAAAAGGTTTTGCATGATTTTGATGCGGATAGTGCGCCTGTTGAGCATAAGATGAGAACGTTTTTTGAGGCCGCAAATTACAAGCTAGCCGCGAATTGTAAAAGACTTTGTGAGATCACTGCGCATTCCCGAACTTACCGCTCTTAACTCCCGTTTATATTCCCTCGCGATCTCTGACTCATGAAAGAACTCGGCTACCTCAACAAATACCTCCTCAAATACAAATGGCACCTGATCTGGGGACTGGTGTTTGTACTTATCTCCAACGCATTCCAGATTTTACCGGCCCAGTTCGTACGGTATTCTATAGATTTAGTGATAGACAACGTGAAAGTGTACCGCTCCTTCGACAAAAGCGCTGTACAGCCCGGGTTCTTCAATGTTTTCTCCAAAGGCATTTTGATCTACGCGATCCTGATTTTGTTAATGGCACTTCTCCGGGGATTGTTTTTGTATTTCGTAAGGCAGACACTTATTGTGATGAGCCGCCTGGTGGAGTATGATCTGAAAAACGAAATTTTCCATCACTACCAGTCATTGCCCCTGGCCTTCTACCGGAGAAACAGTACCGGTGACCTCATGAACCGCATCAGCGAAGATGTGGGTCGCGTGCGTATGTACCTCGGGCCATCGATCATGTACGGGCTCCAGTTGATCACCCTGTTCGCGATGCTCGTGCCTTACATGTTCTTCATCAGCCCAAAGCTTACGTTTTATTCGCTGCTTCCTTTACCGTTTTTATCTATAGCGGTGTTTTATGTCAATAATATCATCGAACACCGGAGCGATGAGATTCAAAAAAGTCAGTCGCGGCTGAGCACGTTCGTACAAGAAGCTTTCTCGGGAATTCGTGTACTGAAATCATTCACTCGTGAGGACGAGTCAGTGGCTGGATTTACAAAAGAAAGTAATCAGTACAAGCACCAGTCGATCAAATTGACTAAAGTGGAAGCATTATTCTATCCATTGGTGATGGCGCTTGTTGGTTTGAGTACAGTGCTTACGGTTTACGTCTGCAGCACCGAGGTGATCAATGGGTCGCTTACGATAGGCAACATGGCCGAGTTTATTATTTATGTGAATTTGCTCACCTGGCCCGTGACCTTATTGGGCTGGACGAGCAGTCAGGTAAAAAGAGCGGAAGCTTCGCAAAAGCGTATCAATCAATTTCTGAAAGAGCGGACAAATATTATTTCGGAGAAAAACCTGGTCAAAGAGATGGAAGGCAAGGTTGAGTTTGTTGATGTAAGCTTCACCTATCCTGATACCGGTATTGAGGCATTGAAAAACATATCTTTTAAGATCAATCCGGGGGAATCGCTCGGCATTATCGGGACAACCGGCTCTGGCAAAAGCACAATTTCAAACCTGGTTTCACGTCTCTACGATACAACTTCGGGTGAAGTACTCATCGATAATCAGCCGATCAAAGATTTTGAACTTATCGGTTTGCGAAGGCAAGTCGGCACAGTGCCACAGGATGTTTTTCTTTTCAGCGATACGATCTACAACAATATCGGGTTTGGCCTGGAACAACTGGATGAAGCAAAGATCTTTCAGGCGGCCAAAGATGCCGATGTGTACGACAATGTGCAGGCATTTCCGCAAGGTTTCGGCACACGTATCGGAGAGCGTGGAATTACTTTATCCGGCGGTCAGAAGCAGCGCGTGTCGATCGCCAGGGCTGTGGCACGTAAGCCCAAGATCCTTATCCTTGATGACGCCCTCTCTGCTGTCGATACAAAAACAGAAAATAATATTCTTAACAGCCTCAGGCGAATCATGCAAGGTCGCACCACGATTATCATTTCGCACCGGGTTTCTTCAGCAAAGCTGGCTAACAAAATCATTGTGCTGGATGACGGCCGCATAGTAGAGCAAGGAACTCACGAAAGTCTTCTCGCGCAAAATGGTATCTACAAAGAACTGTTTGAAAAGCAAATGCAGGCAGACGAAGTCGAGAACTAAATTCAAAATACGTAACGCACACCTACGCCACCCTGGAAGCGGTGGTAGCCCGGATCTGTCACCGTGTCGGTGAACATCTCCACTTCAATGAATGCCGATATGGGCCAGGTAAAATAGGAATATTCAAATCCAAGTATTACGACAGGGCCGGATGTGACGCGCGTTGTTGAAAAACTTCCGTACTCAATTCCCGGAGGTGCAATCTGGTGGCTGTAATTATAAGTTAGCGATGTACTGCGCCATTGCCAACCCAAGCCGGCATACAACATAAGGCCGGTAGAAACTTTTTCTGCACTCCACTGATGAAGTACTTTTCCCTCCACGAACCAATCGCTGCTGACTTTATGCGTCAGGTAAGTAAGCGTGTCTTGAGTATATCCTTTGAAAAGTCCCTTGTAGTAATCGTGATACAATCCGCTTGATGAGCGCCCCACGTCTGCAGCCAAGGACCAATTTCTGCTTGGGTAAAGTTTGTACGTGAGCGCCATAGGATCTCCCAGCTTAAACCCGAAACCCTGGTAAGGATATTGCGATTCATTAAAGATAGGGCAGACGATACGTGCTTTATTTCGCGACACTTTCGGCACCATATAGCCACTGCTTACTTCACTCTTACGCACTTGTCCAAAGCACAACGAAATTGTGCAGACAATCAAGAGAAACAGCCATATACCCCTGAGAAAACGCATTACACACAAAGATAACTTATTTACAAAGCTCAATACTACCGTAACTATACGGCTTCTTTGTATTGCATTTTGTGTAAATGAGAATAGAATCCATCGCGTGCAAGAAGTTCTTCATGTTTGCCCATCTCTTTGATCTCTCCCTTGTCGAGCACGATGATCTTGTTGGCATGCTGAATGGTAGACAGACGGTGAGCGATGACAATGGAGGTGCGGCCTTCCATCATTTTACCAATAGCCTCCTGAATCATTTCTTCCGTCTCTGTATCAACAGATGACGTAGCTTCGTCCAGCACCAGGATTTTCGGATCATAGACCATTGCCCTGATGAAAGAAAGTAGTTGGCGCTGGCCCACCGAAAGTGTAGCTCCGCGTTCCATCACATTATAGTCGAGGCCACCGGGCAGGCGTTCGATAAATTTTCTGGCGCCCACCAAATCGGCAGCGTGAAGAATCATGGCATCCGTGACGCCTGGATTGCCGAGCGTGATATTGTAGCGGATTGAATCTGAAAAAAGAAAAACATCCTGGAGTACAACACCAATATTTTTTCTTAAGGCCGAGAGGTCATACTCCTGGATATCGGCTCCATCTACACGGATAGTGCCCCGGTTGATTTCATAAAAGCGGCTAAGCAAGTTGATCACGGAGGATTTCCCTGCACCTGTGGCACCAACAAGAGCAATCGTTTCACCTTTCTTTATCTCCAGGTTGAAATCCTTCAGCACATAGTTGGCATCATTGTACGCGAACCACACATGTTCGAATTTCACTTCACCGCCTACATGGTCCGGGTTCAATGTTCCGCTTTGCGGGACATAAGTTTGGTCATCCAGGAGGTTGATGATTCGCGATGAGCTGACGATACCCATCTGCAATGTATTGTACCGGTCGGCAATCATGCGTATCGGTCTGAAAAAAAGCTGGATGTACATGATGAACGAAATCAATGTACCTAACGTGATGCCTGTGACTTCTGCGTTGACAGCTCCCTTGGCTCCATACCAAACCAGCAAGCCCGTGCCCATTGCTGCAATGATTTCGGCTACAGGAAAATAAATTGAATAATACAGCACCGAACGCAAGTTCGAGTCGCGGTGCTCTTTGTTGATCACGTCAAATTTTTCAAACTCTCTTTTCTCGCTTCCAAACATTTGGACAATACCCATACCGGTGATGTGCTCCTGCACAAAAGCATTCAGGTTGGAGACCGCATTACGCACGTCATTGAAAGCTACTTTGATCTTCTCTTTAAAAATATAAGTGGAAAGGATCATTAGTGGTATGGTGGACAAGCTCACCAGCGCGAGCCGCCAGTCGATGACGAACATGAAAATGAGAATGAAAACAATTTGCAGGAAATCACTGGCCATCGCTGCCAATCCTTCACTGAAAACATCGGCTAGTGTCTCCACATCGGAGATGGTCCGTGTGACCAGGCGCCCGATGGGTGTTTTGTCAAAAAAAGGAAGCCGAAGACGAACGATGTGCTCATACAATTTCACCCGGATGTCTCGCAAAACAAACTGCGCAATCCGCCCTGAAATATACGTGTGTGCATATTGCATTACCGATTGAATCACCAGCAATACCAGGATGATGATCATGATATTGACCATCGCCCAGTAATTGCCCACCTGCACATGCTTATCCACCGTGTATTGGATCAGCAAAGGCCTGATGGGGGTGAGCACGCCTAATAAAAAAGTCAGGGAGATCACCACGTAAAACCTCGCTTTGTAGGGTTTTACAAACTGCATAATCCTCCGCAGTACCTTGAGGTCGATGATATTTCCGCTGCTTACTGACTCTTTTTCCATTTCGGTTTAAACAGATTTTTAAAATTAAGGTTTACAAAAGTGCTAAAAAGGATTCTTTAGCGGATTACTACATCGTTTGAGCGGTACTTTGACCAATTTTACCCATCTTATTTGTTGCCAAATTGTTAACAAATTGTGCTTAAGAATTAAAGCTAAAACTGGATTTAATACTGGCTAAATAGGATATTTTTGCCCCGATAATCAAAAAACAAATCTATGATGAAAAGAATACTAGCAACATTTACGATTGCGCTGGGTGCTGTGATAGGTGCTTTCGCTCAAGGCGTAACTACTGCGAGTATCAATGGTCTGGTAACTGACAAAAATGGTCAGCCACTACCGGGTGCCACTGTTACAGCAGTACACGTACCATCTGGTACGAAATACGGAGTTGCATCACGCTCAGACGGACGCTACACGCTTCCGGCTGTGAGGATTGGTGGTCCGTATACAATCACAGTGACCTTTGTGGGTTATGAAGATCAGAAAGCTGACGTGGACTACCTGGGGTTGGACCAAAACTATACCTCCAACTTCAAATTAGGAGAATCTGCTGTTACTCTTTCCGAGATTCAGGTAATTGCACAGAAAGACCCGGTGCTCAATGCTGAGCGTACAGGTGCAGCAACAAGTGTGCGGAAAGAGCAATTCGAAAGACTCCCAACCATTACCCGCAGTATTGCTGACTTCGTAGCGCTTGATCCAAGATCCAGCGGTGGTGTTAACCAGTTTACTTTTGGCGGCAGAAGTAACTTGTACAACAACTTCACCATTGACGGAGCTACATCAAACAACGTGTTTGGTCTGAGTGCTTTGCCCGGTGGTGCTTCTCCTCCTATTTCCGTAGATGCTATCCAGGCTATCCAGATAAACTTTGCTCCTTACGATGTACGTCAGGGCGGGTTCACCGGTGCCGGTATCAATGCCGTAACCCGAAGCGGAACAAACGAGTTTTCCGGATCAGTGTATGCGTTTTACAAAAACCAGGGAATGGTGGGCACTAAAGTTGCCGGTGTAACTCAGCAGAATGCCAATTTTGATTACAAGGACATTGGTTTCCGTTTAGGCGGTCCTATCATCAAGAACAAATTGTTCTTCTTCGTTAACTATGAAAACGAAAAGCAGATACAGCCAGCGGTAACATTCCCAGTGAATACTCCGGGTAACGCACCTGTAGCACTTGACAAGACAGATCCTAACTATGCCACAGGTATAATCGGTGAAAATAACCTGCAGCGTATCGTTGACTTTTTTAATGACAACCCCACCCTTGTAAATAATTACAAGCCTGGTACTTTCAACAACTTTGATTTACCGACACAAAGCCAAAGATTCCTTGCAAGATTTGACTTCAATATCTCTGACAAGCATAAGCTGACACTTCGCTACAATCAGTCAAACGCTTTCCGTGATATTATTCCAAGTACTTCTTTCAACCCATTTGCATCAGGTCCTTCCGGTGCCCGTACAGTTAGCATCAACTCTATTCCTTTCTCTAACTCGTACTATCGCCAGTTGAACAATGTTTATTCAGTAGTTACTGAATTGAACAGTGCTTTCAGCAGCAAGTATTCCAACACGTTGACCATCGGCTATTCTGCTTTCCGCGATCCGCGCGAGCAGGGTGGTGGTGGCTCTGTGCCTTCATTCCCAATTGTTGATATCAAAGGTCCTAACGGATTGTATCTGACTACCATTGGTCCTGATCCATTTACCAAGAACAACAACCTGGCGCAGGACATTATCCAGATCAACGATAACTTCAACATCTATTTGCCTAACCACGTGGTGACATTGGGTACCGCTAACGAATTCTTCAAGTTCACGAATACGTTTACCCCGATGATCAATGGTAACTATCAGTACAATAGCATCAGTGATTTCCTGAACAACATTACTGCAGCATCGGCAGCAAATGCTCCTGCGGTATTCCAGGTGCAGTACTCTGCTATCGCTGGCAACCCGGCCCCCGGTGCGGTATGGAGTGCACAGCAATTTGGTGTGTATGCGCAGGATGAATATACCGGGATCAAAAACCTGAAGCTTACGTATGGTTTGCGTGTTGATTTGCCTTCTTATCCTAACTCACTGCCTCAGAACCCTACCAGCGATGCTTTGTCATTTGCTAATGGCGAGCAAGTACAGGTTGGAAAATTGCCAAAAGCAAACCCGCTGTATTCACCTCGCGTAGGATTCAACTGGGATGTAAAAGGTGACAAGACCTTGCAGGTGCGCGGTGGTACGGGAGTATTCACCGGACGTATTCCTTTCGTGTGGCTCTCTAATCAGGTTTCTAACAACGGACTTTTGTTCGGCCAGATTTCACAATCAGGTCAGGCTGCCAACTTTGCGTCTGGTTATAATTTCAGCCCTACGCCATTTGTACCAGCCGTCATAGCAACCTCACCACAAATCGGTCTTAACGCCACTGTTAACAACTTCAAATTCCCGCAAGTATGGAGAACCAACTTTGCAGTAGATAAGCTGTTGCCTTATGGTATGATTGCTACTTTGGAAGCGATCTATACCAAAGATGTTAACGCAGTTTACTGGAGAGATGCCAACTTCAACGGACCTATCCGTAATGTAGATGGCGATGGCCGTCCACAGTTTGCTGCAACGATTGCTCCTAATCCTACAGCCGGTGCCGTTGATGCCAACGGTGTTCCTTTGGATATCGGAAGAAGAGTAAATCAGAATATCATTAACGCTTACGTGTTGGACAACACCAACAAAGGATACCAGCTTTCTTTGACTGCTCAATTGCAGAAAAGCTTTGGCAAAGGGTTCTATGCTTCCGCAGCGTATACCTACTCAGATTCACGTGACGTGAACCAGGGAACAGGATCACAGGCAAGTACTACGGCTTACGCCATCGTACAGAGTTTCAATACACCTGTGCTCTCTTACTCAAGCAACCTGACTCAAAACCGGGTGATCTTCAGCGCTTCTTACAAGAAAGAATACGCTAAATATTTTGCTACTACGATCTCCGGAATCTACAATGGTGGATCAGGAAACCGTTTTTCTTACACGTATAGCGGTGACGTAAATGGTGACGGATCGAACAATGATTTGATCTACATCCCACGCAACCAGAGTGAAATATTGCTGACAACGACAAACGCTACGGATACCCGGTCAGTAAGCGAAATCTGGAGTCAATTGGATAACTACATCAGCCAGGATAAATATTTGAGCAAGCACCGTGGTGAGTATGCATCCAGAAATGGTGCCGCAGCGCCTTGGGTTCATGTACTTAACCTCCGCCTGTTGCAGGATTTCTACATCGAAACCGGAAACGGCAAGCGCAATACGCTTCAGTTCTCTTTTGAAGCGTTCAACTTCCTGAACTTGCTTAATTCTGACTGGGGTGTAATTCAATCTGCAGCAAGACCTGCATTGCTTGGATTCGCTGGTTACGAAAATGCATCTGTAACAACAGCTAATACAAATTCTGCTAACCCGTTGTTGCCTAACAGTTCTTACACCACCACTGCAGCAACCGGCCGTCCTATTTTCACATTCGCTACAAACGCGAATGGTACGCCTCTGACAAGTTCATGGATCAACAACACCGGAACCAGCTCAAGATATCAGTTGCAGATCGGTGTTCGTTACATCTTCAATTAATAAAACAGTGCATATGAAATACATGAAAAAAATATTGATGGTGGTAGGCGGAGCAGCGCTGGCAATGGGTTGCCAGGATCCGGAGTATCCTGCACCTGTCACTTCTTCTACCGTACGCAGCGCTAAAGTTGCTTTCATCAATGCAGCCCCTGACCTGGCCTCACCCGGATCTTTCCTGGTGAACAATGCCGAAGCGGCTTCAATCGCACTTGGTGCAAACTCCATTGTGACTATTAATCCTCAATCGGAGCAATTCAGAATTAAAGGTGGTGTTTTCGGTGTGGTTACACCGGGCACTGTTTATTCTTCTGACACCGTAGCTCAGAAAGATGACCTCGTGTTGCAATCAACTTTGGTTGGAAATGGAACGTACACGATCATCCTTACAGATACCGTGAAGCGTCCGTTTACCAAAGGCACTGGTTTTGCTACTGCCAAAGGTGGGTTGACTTTCACTTCGCTCACTGATGTGCTCACGGCCCCTGCTGCTGGTAGCACTGGTATTCGTTTCTTCAACCTTGCTCCCGGAGCGCCTGCGGTATTCCTCACTTCAAGTACCACAACTCCTTCTGCAGGGTTGGCTATGCCAGCAGCAGTCAGTGCAAGCAAAGCTTATAAAGCTACTACTGCCACTTTCACCACTATTACTGCAGGGAACTACAACCTGGAGGTAAGAACAGGAAGTGCTACAGGTACCATCGTGGCTACGTTGCCAAGTACTGCACTGGCCGATGGAAAGTTGTACACCATCTACGTCACAGGCAAGTTCGTGAAGATTGGTGCTAACACCGTGAAGAAAGTAGATTACAAATTGAACACGCTATTGCAGAACTAACATTCAGCAAGACGATAAAAAAAGCCCCGTTCTTCGGGGCTTTTTTATTTTAAAGTGAGTTGTGAAATCGAACCTACTGATGTGGGATATGCGGCAAGGGGAAACACCGACACAGGCGGGGCTACCTGTTTTCAATCCAATCTACCATGAGCTTGCGCTCGGAAAAAAGCCATTTTCCGTTTTGCTTGACGAAATTGTCATAATACTTAATGTTTGCGATCATTAGCTTCTGGGCTCCGTCCTTGATCGTTTGATGATGTGCAATGCAATAGGTGATACCTGTTGCAGCGTTGTCCTCGAGTTGCAACACTGTGCTTTGTGCGTTAAGGTGCATGGTAACCCGATATGTATTTAAGTTATCAAAGACTGGAAAAAGGTCTGCCCTTCTTTTTATGACTTGTGTTGGTTCGGATGATTTGGCATCCATGAAAACAATGAAACGAGTGTCTTCGGTAAAAAGGGCCATCTGTCCTTGCGCATCGCGAGTGTCTGCACAGTAGGCATATTGATCTACCAGGTTACGGATAGCAAGTCTGTCAGCTGTTTGTTGTAATTGTTGTTCAATATTCATTTTAATATGATTTTGATTGATGAATTAGTGTCTCCGGTGTTACTCCAAATTTTTGTTTGAAAGACGTATAGAAATGAGAAAGATTCTCAAAACCCAAATCCAAATAGATCTCACCCGGTTTTTGCTTTTTTTGATGAATGAGATGGTGGGCTTCTGCCAGCCGTTTTTCCTGTAGCCATTTTCGTGGCGATGTTTGAAATACTTTGTCAAAATCACGCTTGAAGCTTGCCAGGCTGCGGCCAGTAAGCTTTGCAAAATTTTCTATTGGCACATTGTAATGAAAATTCTGCAACATGAATTTTTGCAGATCTATCTTATGCGGGTTGGAGAAATCAAATAGAAATGTTTTCAACGAAGGCTTCTGGCTTAATACCATTTCAATGGCTTCGCTGGTTTTGATGGCAGCTAGTTTCTTACTGATTTTTTTTGACTTTTCAACGTAGGGTATTAGTGATTGAAAGTAACTTCTGATCAGCGCATCCGGCTTTAGAAATAGAATGTTTTCACCTTCATACTTTTTATTGCAGACGATGTCGGAGTCTAAAGCAAACTTCTGTAATGCGATATCGGTAAGTAGGACCGAAATGATTTTGTACTCCTTATCACCCGCTGGAATTTTTACGGATTTTGTCAGTTGATTCTTTCGGGCTAGCAACACTTGATTTTTCTTCAAAACGGTGACCCCGCTTTGATGTTGGATATGTGTTTCACCCGAGAACTGAAAAGCAAGAACATGGTGAGGAGTGAATTGCTCAAAGCTACGTTGATGTTCAAATGCGCATGTATACACAAAGCTATCTTCCAAAACCCTCGTTACCGGAAGCACCTTGCCGCTCATCGTGTTGCAGCTAGTAATTTTTGATGATAAGCCGTGTTTCGTGCATCTGTATTGCTATCGATGAGCATTAACAACACCATCAATAGCACTGTAGTGACACCAATTGCACGCCACATAGGAGCTTGACTAAACATGATGAGCAGTGAGGCCGCAATGATTATGGCAGGAAGGATCTTAAAAACTAAAGCCAAATCGTGTTTTGATTTTGCTGTTCGTTCTATTTCACTTTTAGTAAACGCGCCAGCATCATTTTTATAGGCAGCTTCAAATTGAGCAATGCGTGGCTTGTTGGCGAAATACAACCCGGCACCTACCGCCACTAAAAGCAAACCTGCAACTGTCAATGGCCACACAAAAGACTTTGCCATTGGGGTTTTGCCCAATTGCCAGAACCCCAGGGCAACCAGGAAAACCACAATGCTTAATAGTCCGACCATTTTTGCTGAAAAGACTTCTGCCCTTGCCCAATCAGCACTCAGTTTAATGATTTCCATTTGCTATTCGCGTTTTATAATTCGAAGGTGAGTAATTGTTAATCCAATTTACTTGGTGTGCGGCTCAATTACTATTTGGTGTGTGGCTCACCATTTTATAAAATCACTAGAGTGCATTTTAATTCTCTTGCCGGAGAAGAACTCGCGACAAGGGCGAGGGAACACCGACACAGGCGGGGGAAACGGACGGGGAAGCTTACTTCTCCTTATGAAGTGAGGACCTACACAAGCTGGGGGCCGGGGAAAATCTTGAGAGCACACGGGAAAAAACCCGTTGACTCGTGGCTACATATGGTATTACTTGTTAGTCAGTTAAGTATCTCAAAAACAAAATACAATTTCTAACCTCATTGAATATGGAAACTGCTGGTGCTATTTGTTTTGGCCTTGTGATCGGATGGATCACTTATCGGACTCTCAGAAGGAAAGACGGAGCAATTCTCTCAGATATTGCGGGTGTAATTGGCGCAATCGGTGGTGCTGGTATAACCGGATTATTTGCCAAGGAGGTCTTTTCAGCTTACTGTATCGGCTTGGCAATAGGCTTCTTCATGTACCTGATTATTTCTTTTATAATTGCCGGAAAGGAAGGCACTGGATCGTTCATGGATTAAGAGAGACAATACTAGTGGGTGAAAAACATTTTCAACCTGTAATAAAATAGCCCACTCATGGGAAAGAATGACGTCTTAATTACAATTGCTTCTTTAGATAAAGGGGCGTCATTAAGATTGACAGTACGTTTCAGTACAACAGACAAGAATTACATTGTCCCTATCCCGGGTTTATCAGTCGATTACTCCTGGGAAAAATCCAGGGACTATGACTATGATTATGAATTTGCAAGGCTATTTAAGCAAGCCAATGTCAATGGATTCCCCAGCATCTTAGGCGAAGCACTATACTTTGCAATAACGAGAGGTGGTTTTGTTTATTTGCAGCTTGAAGACAGCAGGTTACATCGTCTCAATTGGGAATTTGCTTTCAACTATTTAATCAGCGACAGGCTGCCCGCGCCTATTCCTATTATCAGGCGTGTTAATACTGCAGCATTACATCGAAAACAGCTGCTACCTCGGACAATGAAGTTTTCCGAATTAGACTTTTCCAAGCTTGATACTTGGATGTCTCCGCAGTTAAAATATCCAATCTCCTTTGATGCCGTCTACCTGAAGGGATCAATCAGGCAGGAAAACAATATCCTATTTATTCAGATCAATAACATACGAATTTCAATAGATGACCTGTCTGCTATTTTCAAAAACTCCAGAACACGGTTTTTGGGAATACCAAAAAGTAAGGATTCTGGTGGGCTTGAACTAGAGTTTGCATATCGCCTTTCATTAAACCTGGAGCAGTCAATTATTATCTTTCCGAAACAGCCAGTTCGACATCGCTTCAGAAATTCTATTTATGAGTTGTGGTATGAGCCTTACCGCCAAAATCCTTTAGACTCTCCAATTATTTATTTGCCGGCTGGCGTAGAATATGATTTTCGACGGCCTGCTTGGTACCAACAGCTTTATCAGTTTTCAAAAGCCTCGGTCTCCAAAATAGTGTCGTTGGTTCGCGGACTATTTCCACGCCCATTTCTACATTCATCTCCGCCTCCAACTGCCTATGAAATGAACCATGAGTTACGCGAGCCTATAAAACCAATTTTCAAAGGTGCAAACAATCAAATATTGTCAAAGGCTGAAGTTTCTCCGATCATGCCTGACCGCGTTGTAAATACCTGGTTCGAATTGAACCATGAAGCGATCTCAAGACATCACGGACTTTCAGTCAATACCGACTACTCGTTTGTAATCCAGATAGGCAGACCTTTGCAAAAAAGTAATGTGCAGGTCAGTGAGCCATTCCCTCACAAACCCATTGCTCCTTTTCTTACAGACAACGGAATTCTTCTGGATGTCAAACTATACACCAATGACTTCATAATCGAGAAATCGGTCGATACTCTTAAGCTTTTTCCACCACCCAGCGATAGTGCAGAACTAAGATTTAGTCTACGCACAAAATCTGAGGAACAGTCAGCGCGCCTGAGAGTAGGGATATACTTCAGGAACAATTTGATTCAGTCGCTGATAGTTAAGGCGGTTATCAGCAATTACCCTCCGTCTGGCAGCAATAGCGCACGAGTAGATTTTTCCCTGACTACAGATCTCGTTGATTTCGAGCACCTCACCGATCGAGCTATCAACATAGCAACCAACTACAGTGGTGTCGGTACACATTCATTCTTCGTTTCAGGGTCACAGATCAACCGGCAGTTTGATTTTAGCGAAGGGCAGATTAACTCTGCGGCAGCAGCAGCCCGAAGAGCTCTAGAAAATATTTGCTTTAAGAAGAATTTCTTTTCCAAACGACAGTATTTATATACTTCAGATAATACCGGTTCACTTGACAAATTGCGGAAGGACATCATCACACTGGCGTCCTGTGGCCTTGACTTATATAGTGCCATCGTAATATCAGACGACTGGGATTTTCACAAGCAATTATCGGCAGAACTTCAAATTAAGAGAACAATCCAGGTAGCCTCAACTGATTCGGCAAGATTTGTATTCCCTTGGGCTATGGTGTATGATAAGAGATTAGGAAGCGATAACCTTTCGTTGTGCGATCTTTTTGAAGAAGACCTAAGAGAAAAGAATCCAATAAGATGCTTTGCTGGAAGCTGCGCGCACAATGACAATTCCAAGGTTGTTTGCCCTTCCAGGTTTTGGGGATTTCGTCACATTATTGAGCAGCCAGTGTCATTGACAAAAGACAAGGCGTTACAACTTCATCCGAGACAAATAACTGTTCCCGGTGGGAATGCATCTATGGCTATCAGTGTGAATACAAAACTAAGTCGTTTCGATACTCACGAGAAAGATCTGGCGAGCCTTGCTAAGTTGAACCGCAAAGTTCTAAAAAGTAAAGATGAATTGTTAAGTACATTGGAGAAACAAGAGGATCACGCTATAATCTACTTCTATTGCCACGGTAAGCGAGACCGGTTCGGAGGTTATTTGAGTATTGGAAATAATGAATGTTTCAAGTCCCGCGATTTAATCGGTATAACTTTAAATCACAGTCCATTCGTTTTTATCAATGGTTGTGAGACCGTAGGATTCACCCCTGATGATTTAGTGGACTTCAACAGTAATTTCACAGCATGCCGTGCCTCAGGAATAATGGGTACTGAAATTTCAATACCCGAAATTCTAGCTGCACACTTTGCCTCCGGATTCTTTAAGTATTTTTTATCTGGAAAGACTGTGGGCGAAAGCCTTTATGAACAAAGGCATCAAATGCTGCGTGATAAAAACCTGTTAGGTTTGGCTTACACACCGTATTGCCTTAGTAATTTACATTTAACCTATACTAATTCGAGTAACCAATGAGTCTTGATGTGAAAGACAGCTTTATGGCTATTGTTGATCGATCAACTCTCAAATTCTCATGATGAATCAGAAAATCAAACTTAGTACCTCAAACTCGCAGCAAGGGGGAACACCACTTCACATACTCGCAAAATATTTCCCCATTTGTCCGCGGCCAATCATTGTTTTTGCCAACACGTCTTTGGCTGGCAAATGACTCTTCGTTCGGTCCACGCTTTTTACAAATGCTGTCAACTCGGGCATTTCTTTTTCGCTGTATAATAAGATTGTCCAGTCGTTATGTGAATAATAGGATACCATCCATTTTAACTCTCCGTCAGCCTCGTTCGCTTTCAAATAGTCGTTAAGGTGTAAATAAGATTCATGAATTGTGTCTCCATCTAATTCCCAAAGGCCCGTGAAACAACTGGGCTCCATCATATGATGCCAATTGAGAAATATCAGTCTTTTAAGGGCTTCATTAAATTCTTCTTTGTCCTCTGTCGTATTTGTGAGCCTCAAATACTGGTTGTGAATTTCCTTGTACTTGTCAAAGGTTCCTGAATCCTTAAGTTGTTTCGATTTTTCCTCCATTGTGCCGTGTAATGAAATCACTTGTTGGAAAATATTTAACTCATTATCGGAAAGTTCATTGATAGTCATGTGGCCCCAGTTACATTCTCTGCTACTTATGTTATAACTTATTTTTAACCAACTGATAAAATTCAAATCTCTGTATGCTGAATCAGAAAATCAAACTTAGTATTCTCAAACACGCGGCAAGGGTGAGGCGAACACCGACACAGATGAAGGGCATGTCCGTGAAGATCACAAGGGGAAGCGTTACTTTTTATTCTTCTGATTTTGATGTTCGTTGATCCTGTCCCAGGCTTCCTTCGTGATGACTGTTAGTTTGTTTTTTCTACAATCCCATATAGAAACGTTTTTCGCCGACAATACGTTATGCTGCGCCCAGCCAGCATATTTCTCATAGAGCATTAGCGTACAAATGTCCGTGGCCAAGATCAAGTCACCCGTCTCCGGCAAATGCGTGTGCATCGTTGTTAGCACAAGCTTGCCGTCTTGTTTCCCGTATTCTATTGATATTATGTTTTTATGGAGACGCTTCTTCTCCTGGAGTTTGTTTTTTTTGTTGAAAGTAATCAAGTAGTCATTCCCAAAAACAACAACGCCTTGTTGCTGGGGACCGGTCAATATGTAAACCCTTTTTCCTTTGTCATCATTCAGCGGAATAAAATTAGGATTCATACCCTGATATGATTTAAACAACGTGTCCTTTTGATACTCACTCAAAGCAGCTCGCCTTATCGTCCATAAGTCACTTTCTTGCTCCGTCAGTTCTCTTTCTTGCCCGTCGATCACCGCTGTATTGACATTGTAGGTGCTGTCAAAAGTGAATGTGCCGATTATTTTGGGGCTGTCGCCTCTCGAAAAAAAGACGCATACCGATTTATTGCCGGAGAGGTAAGAAAAATAGCCTCCCGCATTTGATTGTTTATTGGCATACTTGTCCAGAAAAATATCAGTACCATACCAGGATGCCATTTCAGTTTTATAGAGAGTACTCCCCTCTGTCAATATTTCTTTTTCTTCTTTTGTCTGCGCATACAAGATATCCGCAGTCAGAATTGTCATTATGGTAAGAATGAAAAATTTCATTGTAAAAGTTTTTGATTGTTGCGATTGAAAGTTAGATGATAAAAACGTTCAGGCAAAAGCTGGTAGTCAATGGAAAACATCAGAGGTTATTGTTGGTCTCCCGACCAACAATCTCAAATCTCTGTATGATGAATCAGAAAATCAAACTTGGTATTTTCAAAGCTTAGAGACGCGTTGGTCAAGAAGACCAACACAGGCGGAGTCGTAGTCTTTATTTTCCAAATACTGTTACTTCTCCTTCACAAGTCATTCCCCAATCTTTAGCTTCTTTATCCGTGTCCCAATACCAGTAATTTAATCCTTTATCAAATCCACGACCAACCATTGATGCGTCTATCACAATATTCAAAGTTGTAAAAGCTATCATTAATCCTATTACAATGTTGTATGAGGTACGAATCAATTTTGCTTTGCTCAATTTTGGAATAAGGCGTTGTATTGCCTGGTTAATAAGGAAAAAAACAAAGCTCCAAACCAAGATGTTTATTGTCAGTCCAGAGATACTGTAGAAGTATTCCATTGAGCTTCCCAATGATTTTTGCTTAAATACGAACGGGCTTCCATAATAGACCGGGAACATTTCTTGACCAGCACAATTATATTTAATGCCAATTGCCAAAGACAAAATTAGCCCTAACGCTATGTATGGAATAATTACATATTTCATTTAAATCTAAAATTGTCGATAACAGATATACGAGTATCCGTCCAAAATTAAGGAATAAGAACATACGGCAAGAGCGAGGGACCAACGCTGGGGGGGGCGCATGAATATATTATTTGAGGTCATGCTCTTTTAACAACTTAGAAAACTCATCCCCTCCCCATCCTTCCTTTAAGCTGGGGTTTCTGTCAAATACATCAATAATCCGTTTGTTGATGTCTCTTTCATTCAGTGCCATCAATACTTCGGCTGCTTTGAGATAAACGTGCGGATGAGTTTCCTTTTCAAGTCGTGCAAGAAGCGAGTTTATAAGCGAGGTGTCCCGCAGTTTCAGCACCTTTTCGGCAAAAACGGGAAACTGAAAAACATCAACCTCCATTATGTTTTTATTAATTACATCAACCGCGAAAGACCGGTCCTTAGCCAACACAGTGTCAAGCATCATCTTAACCAGTTCTACAGGAGAATCTTGACTTTCATTAAGTACATCCATGTTAGCGTAGTAAAATTCACTGGCATTAAGGATTGTTTTCTCCGTTAGCTGATAGGCTTTCTCCGTGTTTTTCGCATAGAGCAGGTTGAATACTTGTGTATTTACTTTCCTTTCGTTTTCCCACATCCTCCAAAGAAGATCATCATAAGTCGGAGTGTAAAATTCCAGCACTGCCCTGAAAATAAAATTCACATGATACTCCTTCATGCTTTGATATTTCAATTTGCCCGAGAAGGGAATTCTTAAAAGTTGAAGTGCGGTATCATTTCTGAAACTTGCAATAGCTTTATACAACTCTCTCCATTCGTTACTATAGTGATCTTCTTTAAATGTTTTCTGCAATGATTTTTTTAAAAACGGCAAAAAGGCAGCATGCGGAAACTTACTGATGGCCCTGTAGGTGTAAAAAAATTGTTCGTAGCGTTCCCCTTTCTCTCTGTTTTTCAGGATTAGTGGAATATCCTGCGTCCTTCGGAATCCTGCCAGTCTTATCAAAGCCGATTGATTATTTTCACTTAAGACAAGCTCTCTTGCTCTTTTATAAAAGGCTTCCGAAGAGGCTGCGGTGAGAATCGCATTTTCTTTTGAGTTCAACGCATTTGGGATATTGACCAGGATACTATCTAAGTATTTGCGTTCTTCTGGAGTAAGCTTCTTCGAATCAAAGTCAATAAGGTTGGGTGTGACCACGTAGATAAAAAAGTCTCCAACTTTTTCTTTGGCCCCAATACAACCAAACTGGGTATCTACAGATTCCGTATCGCTAATATGATTGACAACCATCCGAAACAAACTGGCTGTTGTATCGTATGATAAAGCCCAAAGGGCATAGCAGCGAACAACTCCATTCGGGTGGGTGGTCAGCTCAATAAGTTCATCTTTTGTTGCTTTCTTTTGAAGCTCAACAAAGTTGTCAAATTGCTGAGGCCTGGTTCCTGATTCGTAAACTGAGCGACTCATTACCTGGTTAACCAGCTCAATTTTTTTCACAACTATACCTGTTCCCGGCGAAATTTTTGTTTTGTCATAAGAACGATTCTGTCCACTGCTGTGTACACTCAACAGCACAGCGATGCATAATAAAACTAAGTGGTTCATTGAATTTTGATAAGGCAATTTGCAAAAGGCGAATCTAAGCTAAGAACGACAAAGGCAATGCGTTAAGTATGCAATTTATGTTGAACAAATATCTCCAAGCTTTTGAAATACTATCGCGCTTAGTTTTCCTTATGAGACGAGGTCTTGCCGGTGAAGAACACGCGGCAAGGGCGAGGGGAACACCAACACAGGCGGGAGACCTGGTTGCGCTAGCTTGGTTTGGAATTACGTTTATCGCGCGTGGTACTCATCATGAAGTAAGGCTTGCCGGTGAAGAACACGCGGCAAGGGCGCGGGGGAACACCAACCAAGGCGGAGGCAATAGTCGCTGCATTTTTTTCAGATGCACTTGATGATGGCAAGAAGATAGACCTGGATTCAGTGGCGGGGAATTATGAAAACGTAATCAAAAAGACTGTTTATCCTGCACAAGGAACTCGTCTTACCGAATGAAGAGGTCAGCAGCAGTTCACGCAAAATTCAGCAGGAAGCGGAAGAACCTCAACCGACATCAACATTGGGTTTATCAACTTACCATGCTATTCCGCGAACTAATTGCTTCTTCTGTGTCTGGAACTAAGAAGCTCAATCCGTGCATTACAGTTGCTTGTATAGCTTCTACAACAGGATGCAAGGAGGTGTCATATTTTGAAAATGCCGATTGGTAATCACCATTTGATGCTTTTAATTCATCAGCCAGTAATGTTGCACCGTGCATTGCCAAACTACTTCCCATTCCTGTTGGAAAACCCGAACAGTGTGCAGCATCGCCAATTAATGCAACTCGCCCTTTTGTCCATGAAGACATTTTAATTTGACATATTTCGTCAAAATACAATTCGTTACTATTGGTCATGGTTTTTAAAATAGCAGGTATTTGCCAACCACATTCCGAAAATTTTTCGTTCAGTATTTGCTTGTGTTGTGAAGCGTTGCTGTAATCGTAAATTAACTTTGGCGATTTAAATAATAATATCAAGTTGCCTTTTGTGCTAATGCCAGCCATTTTGCTCGGCATGTTATACATTCGACCTGCATTTTGTCTTTCATTGTTTTTATCTACATTCAAAATCGCAAAGTATGCTCCGCAGAAATGATTGTAATTTTCTTCGTTACCAAAAACCAACCTGCGAACACTAGAGTGAACACCATCTGCGCCAAAAAGAAAATCAAAATTTCTGGTTTGTCCATCTTTCAAAGTTACTGTGACTGTATTCTCATCTTGATTAATTGTTTGGATACTATTACTAAAAAGGTATTCTATATCCGGGCCAGCAGATTCCTGAATAATTTCTATCAAATGATTTCTATGTAATTCGATATCCCTTCCTGATTCATCTTTTCCTAATCCGTTTAATGTTCCAATACATTCATTTTCAGCATTGACAAATTCTATGGTTGTTTCTAAACTCATAGCTTTAATTTTTTCGTAAATCCCCATTCGTTCAGCTACATCAATTGCCTCTGCTCTTATATCAATTGGTGAACCACCTTTTTTTAGTCCCGCAGAAATTTCTACAACTGTAACTTTATAACCATAACGATTTAGCCAATATGCCATTGTAAGTCCTGCTATGCTTGCTCCTGAAACTAATGCTGCTTTTTTCATTTTGTATTTCTGAAATTTTAATTATGGTTTTTGACTGCCTGTTAAAAGCTTTTATTCGTTGCAATAACGTTTCATCGATAGCTAAATAATAAATCATTCAAAGCTACTGCTGGCGGGTTTTCTTTGCTGGCATTAGGGTTTCAAATGCTGTGACTTTGCGAACGACTATGGTCAAGAAGACCAACAGGACGAGCGGAAGCTGCATTAATTATGTTTATCACGCTTACTTCTCATTATGAAGTGAGGTCTTGCCGGTGAAGAACACGCGCCAAGGGCGAGGGGAACACCAACACAGGCGGGGGTTGAACAAATATCTCCTGGTTTTTTGATAATGCTTATCAAGTTAGTTTCCCTATGAAGTGAGGCTTGCCAGAGAAGAACTCGCGGCAAGGGTGTGTGGGAACACCGACACAGGCGGGGGAGGGGGCAAAGGCGAGAGGGAACACCGACATAGGCGGGGAAAAATCAATACTGGCTAAGTAAATAACTAAACATCCTGTGGTCTTCCTCTGGGACTACGAAGAGAGTTCCGACTGGAATTGATTCAGGGTCCTTGGCTATAACCTTCATGGTTGGCAAATGATGGTGTATTTTGTCGTACTGTTCATTTTTGAAATCAGTCCAAACACTTACAACGAAGCCAGCAATCAAGTCTGCTGCTTGTATTGCTTTGTCTGCTTTTGAATTGACGAATTTCAATTCAAAATCATCATTCGTGAGGTTATAGGAGGCTAAGTCTGTCAATGAAGTCCCTGCAACAAGTGAATCTGTATCAACTCTTGTCATCTGTTTTAAAGCCTCATCGTAAATCAATCCAAATTGTGGTTGTTCATCATGGACTATCTCAATTTTTTCAGCGATGTTGTTCTTCATTTTATGTCGCTTTGTTCTTCCAACAAGAGTGTTGAATGCGTTATAGTTTGGCAGCAAATGAATTAATCTGTTGTTTGAGTTCGAATCAGGTATTGGGAGATATTTTTTAAATGCTTCCTCACCATATTTCTCCTTGGCTCCCAGGTAAAGCATCCAATTGATTTCAACTAATTTTAATGCATCAAAATGATTTTCTTTTCTGAGGTGAGCACGAAGCTCAGTGTAAAATTTTTCAAACGCTTGAACTGTATATTCCTGACAGGTTTGAGTGAACTTAATATAAAGTGCCTCGCCTAAATAGTAAGGAAGGAGACGCGCCATGCTCCTTATCACCGCTACATTTTCATTCGAATCAATCAACGGTGGCCTTACAATAGTGAAAGTGAGCATTTGAATACTCAGATAATAATTTTTATCCATCAGTTCTACAAAGACAGGGAAATTGTTGTCGCTCAAAAAATCCACCAGCTCCCATATCAATTGCGGTTTACTTTCATATATTTTTTTTGCCTTGAGTTCCGGGGATTGAATGCGATGTTTTTGCTTAAGGGCATCAAGGAATTCACACAAACCGCTCCGTTCGAAATCGTTAACCAGGATGCCTGCTAAAGCGTAATACGGCTGATCATTAAAATTGAAAATATTAGCATTGACATTTGCCCCGCCGGTATTCCCACTTTCATCAACGTATAATTTCATGATAGTTTTTTATTTGTCTTCCGAGCGATGATCTCAAATCTCCGCATGATGAATCACAAAATCAAACTTAGTATTCTCAAAACTCGGAGACGTGGTTGCGCTAGCTTGGTTTGAACTACGTTTATCGCGCGTGGTACTTATTATGAAGTGAGGTCTTACCGGAGAAGAACTCGCGACAAGGGGCGAGGGGGAACACCGACACAGGCGGGGGCAAGGGCGGGGAACATCGACACAGGCGCAAGTTCCCTCTTTTGAATCCTCAATGTTCTTTTTTGAATGCCTTAAAAAGATTTAGTACAATTCAAATGTACCGAATGCTAATTTCCCACAAATGGCAATTCCTAATACTGAATGTAGAGTAAATCCTTCATTTGCATAAGAACGTTTAAATAATTCCTCTATATCAATTTCAAATCTTTTCCACTCATTTTCGATGTTCGAAGGAATAAGTCCGACTGTAAATTGATCTTCATCAACCTTACCCAGTGATACACCTTGATCAAGCAATCTAAAGAGCAATGTTTTATACTGGGTTCCCTTAGACGCGTTGACTTTAATATAAAACTGCCATTCTTTTTCAAAGGTTTTCATTTCACAACGCGCATTTCGCAAAAACACAGGAGCAGTGTCAAAATTCAATTCAAATCTAAATTCTGGAGGGGCTCTAAAGATTATATAATTTCCTCGGATCGTATCAGATTCGAGCTGAAAAATACTATTGAGGTGGCTCACTTCTCGATTCTCTCGTTCTTTCCATCCATGTGCTAAAGGACTATCATTAAAATCAGCCTTGACTATAAAACTAGTATTGCTTCTAAAAATATTCTTTAATACATCACAAGTGTGTTGCCCGCTTACATAAAGATATTTAGATGTTTCAGTGTAAAGGGTCCTTGAGTCAATGCTGGCGCTGTCTTTTACCTGACTGTACTTATTAAGGAATATTTTAGCTAATTCCTCCCAGCTTTTGCCATAAGTTTTACCAGTGTCATTTATTAATATATTCTCAACAAACCCCAAGTGATCAACATAGTTAATAAATGCCTCAATTGATTGAAGCGGTTCATGATTTCTAAATCTATAAAGAAGGCTATCTCGTTTATTATTAATCCAGGCCGAGTATTTAGCCTGTGTTGTTTCGCTCAGCTGAACACTAACAATATCTGCAAATTCTCCTTCGGTTATGAAGTCATTTTGAAGTGTAAGAGTGAAGTAGTTTGGGAAGAATGAGAGCTCCGATATTGATCTCTTTTCTTTTTTAAACTCGCTAATTTGTACAAGTACACTTTTTGCGTTTTCATTCTTTACAACCTTAGTCCAGAAGTCATGCGTACTGGCGACCTCATTTGTGAATTGATATTCGAGATTAATTTGTGTCAAAAAAATATCCTTGCTGTTATAAATGATGCTAGTCAATTCTGGGTGTCTATACCTCAAGAGTTCCAATAAAAAAAATTGCTTGAAGTTAACCTCAGAATAAATTGATTTGTACCTAAGAAGGAAGTTATTTGTAAATCTCTTTATGTCGCGAAAATGTTTAATAAAGTGACCAAAGTGGATAAGCTTTATAGCAGAATTCATTTCATCCAAAGACCAATATGAACTACTATTTGGAATAGCTTTTTCAACGGCATTGCTTAAATGAGTTAAAAGAAGTTGCTTCAAGCCATCAATATTGCTTTCGGGTATAGAATACTCTACCTGAATAATCTTATCAATGTAGATGCTAGAATTATGACCGCTGAGATTATCATTGATAACACCTTTGACGTACTCTTTATCATAAAGAATTATATAGATTGTATTAGGGAAGTCACCGACAAGGCGAACTAGCCTGAGTACTTCAATTAGTTCTTCGCCTCCAAGGCGATCTAAATCGTCTATAATAACAAGCAATGACTTTTTTAGGTTTTTAATTTTGGACTTAACTACCTCTAATTCTTCATCTAAATTGGGTTTTGTTCTTATCTCTGAGAAAATACTTGTATTGAGAAGAATACTTTCCGTGCCACTAATCACTGATCCTGCATATCTGCTTATCGATTTTGAGATTGCATAGTCATCAATCTTGTTTTTTACAACATTTAAAAATGCTTGAGCCAATGATAGACTATGAGAGTAAAACCATGGATTAAAATTTATGACGTAAAATAATTCTCTGTTTTCCTTGGTGAACAAAGATTTTTCAATTAGATATTGAAGTGAGGTCTTGCCACTTCCCCACGTACCATTTATTCCTATCACAAGAGCTCTTTCGCTTGGCTTTGTGTACTTTAATACTTCAACTAGTTCCTCAGCGAACTTATTGCGATTCAACTCATCTTTGGGATTTGTGGGACTAAGTGGAATATCCGGATCTATAATTCCTCTTTTGCCAACATTTACTTCAAACGTATCATAGAATGAGAGGAATGCAAGCAGTTTCGGTAAAAGCACAAAAAATGGTACGGTATCAAAATACTTAATGGGACTTAGCAACGGATGAAAGTTCCAAGAGGAATCATAAAATCTATACTTAGTGTAGAAGAAAAGAATGAGTACCTCATATGCTCTTATGGTGAATTTCTTGGATCGAATTTGGAAGTAAGCGTAAATTAATAGAGCCAATCCAGTTAGAGCCATTACAATGGTTTCGGATTGTATTTGTGCAATGACGTAGGTTACCCAGTATTTATTGATTGCATTTTCTGCCATTGATTCAAATAAATAATAGAGCGCGAGAAGAAGTATTGAACCAAATGCTAATGCAAATATTTCTTTGCGTGAAATATACTTTTCACGAAAGACTTTGAACTTCATATTTTTCATTGATTGACTGCTCAATTTTCACGGTAACTAATATGTAAAATTCTGAACATTTGGCAACGGGAAAAAACCCGTTATTTGACGGGAGAATTCCCGTACCTATGATTTGAGTAAAATTTCGAAGATTGTCTTACCTCACCACCACCTCATGCACTGCTCTCATTGCATTGATACAATGAGCACCCCAATGGTTTTTAAACAAAAATTGCATTTCCCACAGGGCATGTTCTTTTGATTCAATTCCCGGAAGGTCATACTTGAGGAGGCCGCGTTTCAAATCTTTATAGATATCTAAGAGATCATCGGCCAGGTCACCGCAGACAGGTTGGTTGTCGATATGGTCATACGGATCGAAGGTGTGCCAGTAGTAGCGCTTATCTCCGAGGTGGCCGAATAAGCGATCGATGATTTCTTTCTGTTGTTCGAGAGAGATAGAAACGTCAGGCTCGTAGTTAGTATCAATAGAAATCTCAGGGAGCTTGATAGCGGTCAGGTATAGGTGTGTGAGGGTAAGATGTATTTCTTTAAAGAAATCTACGTTGGTTGGAATGCTTTCCAGAAACTTACAATACCTGTCTGCTGCTTCCAGAAAATCTTTTGTCTTTTTCTTTTCTAAGGCTTCTGAGGCTTTCATTTTAAAAAAATTCTCAATTTCTCCCTGATCTACGTTTTCAAATCTCTAACTGAAGAGTCAGAAAATCAAATTCAATAGCGACAACAATTTTTTTTCTTAACATCTACCTTCTATTAACCAATTCTGCGTATGCCACCAGCGCATACTTCACGGCTTCATCCGCGTTTTGCATTTGGGTGCTCAATTTGTCAATGAGGTGATAGTAAAAGTCATGGATGTCGTTGCTGTCTTCTGAAAATCCCGCCAGTGAGAGAATGGCCATGCTCAGGTCTGTTTGGTAGGCACTGCCATCGAGACCTGCCTGCCGCAGTTGGTTGAAGAACTTCCAGCTTTTAATTTCTTCCCGTAATAAATAAAGGCATAGGTCAGTTTCGGAAGAGAGTGGAAGAAGTGGAGAGATGTTGCTTAGTTTCATAAAACTAAGGTATACATATAATCAAGTATATACTTGATACATGTTACAATAATTACTGGTTTATATGACATGCATGTACGGTTTACCTTTGGTTAATGGCAAAAAAATTGCATCTCATCAAAGAAGTACTGAAAGAAAAAGACAAATCCGGTTACTGGCTCGCCAAGGAAACAGACATCAGCTACAATTCGATTAACGGATACATCAATAATAAGATCGAGCCATCACTAACGAACTTGTTCCGTATAGCTGAGGCGTTAAAAGTCGATCCGAGGAATTTGATCAATAGTTAGCTATCCTACTGCTAAGAAAAAAAACAGGGCCAGTATTCAAACCCAAGCCCTGTGCAACCCTCTCCTTTACCAGGGCAGGGGCTGGTTGCTCCGCCCGTTGGCGAATGAACTCAAACAAGTGATGCAATGCTTGGTACTTTATCGTGTAGTACTATTCTGTTAGTGAGTAATACTTTTTTCACTGCTGAGGCGCCATAAAGGAAAATGCAATTAACCGCAGAGTACGCGGTCGCAGAGAAAATTTGCATTCGCTTGGCGGCTTAGCGTGCCATTGCTTTGCTCCAGAGTATATCGGCTTAATTTGATTTTCACGCAAAGGCGCATAAGGCGCGAAGGAAATGCAGAAATGCAATTAACCGCTAAGTACACGAAGGGTCGCAGAGAAAATTTGCATTCGCTTAGCGGCTTGGCGACTTAGCGTGATATTCCTGTCTTTTATCTATCCAATAAGATTGTAGGCCTCTATAATAAAGTAGCGAGGTCAAGTACGGGGTCTTTGGCAATGTTTAGCCCAGGACACGGCAACAAAGCCGTACTGAATGATCAAAACCCTCTTTTCAGCTCAATTTCGCCTGTTATACTCATTGAGTCAATTGACTCAGTCACCGGGTCGATTGCCTCACGCTCTAAGTCAATTGCCTCAGGCTCTGAGTCAGTTGCCTCGGTGGCTGGGTAATCTGCCTCAGACTCTGAGACATCTGACTCATACGCAGGGAAGCTTGTCTCGACCTTCGAGGCAATTGACTCACACACCCGTCAGCTTGCCTGAGCCCTTGAGGCAACTGACTCAGACTTCGAGTAACCCTGACCGAACACTGAGGCAACTGACTTGCTCATGGGTCAGCCTGCCCCAATCACTGAGGCAACTGACTCAACCTTCGGGCTACTCGTACCGAACACTGAGGCAATTGACTCAGACTTCGAGGCAACTGACCCAGGCATTGGGTAATAGGCCATCGCGGCTTTGTCTCATCCAACCAAGTATCACCGTGAATGCATTTTAAATATTTAACAACTAAAAAAAACTAAAACCTATGGCAAAATCTCATTACATGCCCAAGTCAGACAAAGAGAAAGTGGTCTGGCTAAATAACTTCTCATCGAAGTATGCAGCCGTGGCCATCTTCCTGGGCTTCACTCCCCAGGATGTAACCTTGGTGCAAAACGATGCGCTGGTCTTTTCTTACCTGGTGGCACTAGTAGAAATTTTCACCACCAGCAAGGAGAGGATGATCGATTACAAAAACCTGATGCGCAATGGTCCGATCGGCACTATGTCGGGGCCTGCACCAATAGCACCTGTGCTACCGGGCGCACCGGGCGCGCTGGTGGCGGGTATCATTCCGCGCATCGCGCAGATGGTGCAACGCATCAAAAACAGTCCTAACTATACCGAAGCCATTGGGAAAGACCTGGGCATCATCGGTGCAGAGATAGCTGAGAACTCTTTGATCATGAAGCCAGTGCTGAAGCTGGTGATCAAAGGCGGGGAAGTAGAAATACAGTGGGTGAAAGGCGATGCCGATGCAGTGCGTATCGAAGCCGACTATGGCGATGGCATGAAGTTTCTCGCCATCGATACAGTGCCACACTACCAGGATACCACACCCATCACGGGTCCGGCCATCAGGAAATACCGCGCTACGTACATGGTCAATGACGAAATCGTTGGTCTGTATAGCGACATCGCCAGTATCACGGTAGGGTGACAAACAGTAATTCACAGTGAGAAAGAAAAGCCCTGCACGAGCGGGGCTTTTTTATTTCAGGAGAGTCAAAAAAAATTGTGGAGTAGTTTCTAGTTTAATAGCGTCCCGATAGCTATCGGGACGGGGAAAGTCGACCCCGGCCACCGCCAACTGGCGACAACATCTTTAACGAAATAATCTTCTCCCTTAACGCTGGCATAATCTGGTAAGGTTGAATATGTAATAACTTTGAAACAGCTCGTGAGAGATTCTTTGCGAAAGTGATTCAAGCAAGAAACAGTTCAAATGCAAAAGCCTGGTCGGTTTATGAAAAAATGTATACAACTCTTTTTCACGATTGGCATCATTGCTGCCTTGCCGGTTGTTCTTTCGAATTGCCTGGCTAACGAAAATGATTTGATCAGTCAAAATTGTGTGAGCGGTTGCACCCGCCTTGAAGGGAGGCTCACCACCAACAGCGGGTCTACAGGAATTGCAAACGTAAAGCTTACGCTGACATGGTCATACCGTCAAATGATTGGTGGTATTACAAGAACAAAAGCTGCTACGACAACGGATGCGAATGGATACTATTCCATCAATTTTCTGATGCGCGATGATGAGCTCGGCAGCGGGTATTATAAAATTGATTATATCGTTGACAAGACTGAATATTTATCCTTTTATCCAGAAAACAGTATTTCACTTTATAACTTAAAGAAGGACACGCTGGTGACCACTAACTATTTAATTCCTAAAAAAGCTTTCATGAAATGGAATGTGGTCAATCAAAACCAGATTCAACCATCAGACTATTTTTCAGCTGATGTCCTTTCGCTCATGGGATATGATGGAAAAGAAAAAAGCGGAGCGGTTCTTTACTGGACCAACACATCTCCATCCAGTTCGGTGATCGAAGTGGCCGGGAATCAACCGTTGTATGTTATCACCTATAAAACCAAAGGCGGAGTGAGAACTGTGAAGTATGATACCATAACAATACCCACCAGGCAAACTGCTGATTATACTTTTGATTTCAATAAGTGAGAAAATGCAGGTTTAACCGCAAAGACGCAGAGAACGCAAAGTTTTCGCGGAGGTTTCTTCTAATTGCATTTCAATCTCTGCGCACCTCCGCGAACTCTGCGGTTAATTTGCATTCTCAGTTTAGTTTTTATTTCTCAACCGCAAAGACGCAGAGCACGCAAAGTTTCGCAGAGGTTTTTTCTAATTGCATTTCAATCTCTGCGCACGCGAACTCTGCGGTTAAATTGACACATCTCTAAGTTGAATCACTTCTTCTAATGTTGTATTTACTTCTTAAATTTCAAGTATGAACAGAAAACTATTCTTACAAAACAGTCTCGTGTTGGCAGGAGCAAGTCTGCTCCCGGTTGATTCTGTGTTTTCACAAAGTGTGAAAGAAAATAAAATGGATAAGCTCACGGATGCGGACGGCAATTTTGCGCTGCAGCCGTTGCCTTACAACGAAAATTTCCTCGAGCCGGGCATGGATCAGGAAACGGTGCACCTGCATTACACTTTTCATCATGGCGATGCCGTAAAGGCGGCTAACAAAGATTTGCAGATGATCAGAAAAGCAATGGATGACAGCAACCTGGAAACGGTTGACTACTGGACGAAGAAACTCTCTTACCACCTGTCATCGCATGTTTTACATACTATTTTCTGGACTAACCTCACGAACAAAAAGAGCGACCCGAAAGGTGAGCTGCTCAAACAAATTGAAAAAGATTTTGGAACGTATGACAAACTCAAAGCGCTGATCGCGAAGACAGCCAAAGGTGTGGACGGAAATGGTTGGGGAATTCTGGGCTACCATCCCTCCACACAAAAGCTGTCGGTGATGCAATGTGAGAACCACGAAAAGCTGACGCAGTGGGGCATCATACCGGTACTCGTAATCGATGTCTGGGAACATTCCTATTATATAAAGTATCGGAACCGCCGGGCGGAATTCGTGGATAACCTTTTCCCGATCATCAATTGGGATAACGTAGCCGAACGGTATGCCACTGCGCTGAAAATAGGCTAACTCATACTCGCGCTTTTTAGCATCGTTTTTTTAAACCGCAAAGACACAGAGAACGCAAAGTTTTCGCAAAGGTTTTTTCTAATTGCATTTCCTCTGCGCCCTTAGCGCCTCTGCGGTGAAATTGCATTTTTTAGCGTAGTTTTTTCTAACCGCAAAGACACAAAGAACGCAAAGTCTTCGCAAAGGTTTTTTCTAATGCATTCTCTCTGCGCATCTTGGCGTCCTCTGCGGTTAATTGCATTTCTGCATTTCCTCTGTAGTTAAACGCCATTTTTTAGCGTTAACGTAATAGTGCGTTAACATCTAAAGGTTATCATTGAGGTTTATCCTCGCGTAGCCTTTGACATGCTGAAATTTTTTAATCTTAACTCCATCCGAAGCCGGATGCTTTCCGGTTTTCTTTTTCTCACGCTGATCATTCTATTGGTAGGCATTGTCTCTGTATATATGCTCAACCGTGTCAACGGCATCGCTGACTTCCACAAACTGATCAACCAGCTGCAGGTCCATACCCTGAACCTGATCAAAGCCGACAATGATTTCTTCGACTTTGAATCTACCAACGAGAAGTATTTTGAAACTCACCAAAGCCGGTTCCTCGATACGCGTGACAGCCTGGTGCAGATCATTAAAAATGAGATGGAGAAAGTGCGAAACCAAATGGAAGAAAACAATTATCCTTTCGTGGAACACGTGATGCGAATCGACAGTATCTTCAGCGTATACAATTATAAATTCAGAGAGCTTGAAAACCTGGTATTCGTACGCGGCTACAAAGACTACGGGCTGGAGGGTGAAATGCGCATGCATGCACACGCCCTCGAAATACCACTCTACCGCACCACGGTTCTGTTTCTGAGGCGAAATGAAAAAGACTTCTTCTTAAGACACGACACAGCTTACTGGCAGAAGTTCAAAGAGGTGAGTGATATGTTTATGTCCGTGTTAAAATCAAAGACGCCTGTCAACGCAGAACTGGTCTCACACCTTAATGCCTACACTACTACTTTCAGGCAACGCGTGGAGCTGGAAAAAAAGATCGGGCTGGGCAGCTTAGCGGGCGTGAGAAATGATCTTAACAACCTGACCTTCGCCTTTGGCCGTCATTATTTCACACTCAACGAATTGTCGGGCTCGCTATATGTATCCATCAAACAAAAGGCGAGCCTTTTCTATGTTCTCACTTTTACCGGGGCTATACTCTTCTCCATTCTTTCCGGACTTTGGATATCCAAACAGCTCTCAGCGCCTATTGCCAGCCTTTCTAAAATGGCTAACTCAGTAGCTGCAGACCTGTCCGAGCCCGGTGCATTAAGGCCGGGCAATGCAGCTGATGAAATCAAAGTGCTTGCCAGTGCCTATGTCAGTCTCATCGACCAGCGAAACCGGCAACTCCGGGTGATCGAAGAAAAATCATTCCTGCTGAAATCACATAACGATGAGCTGGACAAACTGAATACCGAACTGGATAATTTCCTATACAGTACCGCCCATGATCTGAGATCGCCCCTCGCTTCTCTATCAGGACTGATACGCCTGATGAAACTGGAGAACACACAAGACAACTTCAATACCTACCTGGAGATGATGCAACGCAGCATTGAAAGACAGGAAGACTTCATTTCACAAATTGTGAGCTACTCGAAGAATAAAAAACTGGATATCCACCCCGAGTCGCTGGACTTAAAAGAGATGATCGAGAACATCTTCCAGGACAATGAGTTCGTAACGGGCGGAGCGCAAATACAGAAGTTTGTCGGTTACAAAAATGACGCTCCGTTCTATTCTGACCGCAACCGGATACAAGTTATTTTCAATAACCTTATCTCCAATGGAATAAGATATGCTGACTTCAGCAAGGAAGAGCAAATCATTGAAATGAAGATCTGGATCTCTGAAGCCGAGGCCGTCATTGAATATTCAGACAACGGTGTGGGCATTGCCGCACATCACCTGGAGAAAATATTCGACATGTTTTACCGCGCCAACGTTCAGTCGAAAGGTTCGGGGTTGGGATTATTTATACTCAGGGAAGCGGTGCACAAACTGCAAGGGCAAGTATCCGTAGAATCGGAAGAAAAAGTGGGCACTACGTTTACGATCAAACTAAAGAACCTGGTAAAACCAGCGAAGGAGCGAGCTGCGATAATAGATTCACGCGGACAAGAAGTAATTGAGCTGACTTAAATCACATTGATTTAAGAGCCTTTACTTTCCTGGTCGTATGTTCCCCTCCATCTTTTCTTTCTTATAGCGCTGCTGTAGGGAGCTGTATGAAATAAGTGCAACAACGATACACACGGCAACAACCCAACCTATTGCCCGCATCAGTTTTATAGTGGATTTCATATGCATTAAAGTAGCGCATATCAGAAGGACATGGATGATGGTGAACGTTATCGTTAGTCAAATGAAATGTTATGTTTTTGAAGGAGGGCTTACATGGAATTAATATTCACGCTGAGTCGCCAAGTCGCTAAGCGAATGCAGGTTTTTCTTTGCGACTTGGCGACTCCGCGTGAAATCTACCTTCTCCCGACGAAGTAGACTTTGCTGATTTTATTGTTTTCGATAGTATAGATGGCTACACCGGTTATCGCATTCGCAGAAATCCCGGTGATCTTTTCTTCATCAATAATGGTACTGCCACGGATGATCCTTTTCGTTATTTCACATTTAAGATTGGGAGTGGTTGCAAAAAACTTCTCGTATCTCTCACGCATCAGGGTCTTCCCTTTGTACTGCAACTTGTCTGGGAAAGAGTACACCTTCACACTGTCGCTGTACGGCATGAGGAATTTATCAATGTTTCTTTCATTGTAAGCGTCCAGCTGCTGATTGGCAAGAGACACAGCAAGCTTTTCTCTTTCTTCAATGGCGGCCTGGTCGGCGGGTGTTTGTGCAAACACAGCGGCTGCAGTGAAGAACAAACAGGCAATGAGTAATGATTTTCTTTTCATAGGTTGGTTTTTATGTGATGAGTGAAAAGATAACATGTGAAAATAAAAATGCAATAGCCTTCGTTAAGCCTTATGATGTCGCGCAACAAATATTTCCAATAATGAGATTTTGCGGCTAACTAATCACACTGACACCCGGAGGTTCGATCCGAGGAAGTGAATGAAAACCAGTGGGCTCACGTAAAGTCTCTACTAATACTTAGCGGCTTTGCGAAATGCTCCACGTTAGCTCGCATCAACTTGATTTGAAGATAAGCCGTTGAGTAGTACTTTTCGAATGTAATCGCAACATCTGCTTTATCGTATGTCGACTTTTCTTGTAATAAGTATCGGAGCTCTTGTCATCCTGCTGGTGATAGGAGTTCCTGTTTTTTTCTTTTGGCGCTGGGTATTCAGAAGAGCAAAGACTTTGGATGACTCCACCCGCAAGATGAGGGTATGGCTAATGACCATCATTACCACGCCACTGGTGTATGCCGGCCTTATGGCTGTGTTTGTCTTTTACCTGAGCTACTACCCCACCCGGGATTTTGATCAAAAGAAATGGATGGCCGACAAGGGAAAGCGCTACGAAATGTCGGGGTACATCGTGGAACAGCGAATGCTTATCGGCAAGACCAAGGTGGAAGTGAAAGCACTTTTGGGTGATGAAGGAAATCAGGATGAAGCCGATACCTGGGAATATTATGTAGGTTTTGTGCCAGCGATCTTCAACCTACTGCCCGATGTACTTGAAGTTGATTTTGAGCAGGGCAAAGTGGTAGATGTGAAGCAGCGCGCGAGCAGGGATTTTTAAGTTCTTCTTAACCCGGTTTGTGTGAGGCCAATGACAGAAAGATTACTTTTTTATTAATTCTTGCAGCGCTTCATGTTGCTAAATCTGTTTGGCTCAGGATTTGCCCTACATTCCCTTTGAATAGAAAATCATTTTCCAATCAAAACAAATTAAAAATGAAACGCACAATCTTTGTTCTTTCTGTCTGCCTGGCTTTAATCTCCTGTCAAAAAGAATCCATTTCACCGACTCAGGCGCAAGTGAACGCCACCCGGTTAAAGAGTGCGATTAACGGTGGCCCTGTAACTTATGTATTTATCGAAGAAGGTATAACTACTCTATACAATTCCAATATTTCAAACAACAACTATACAATAAGTTCAGACGGCTTCCTGGTTGTCGGAGGTATTTCCTACAGTTTGGAGAAACTGGTATTCTTTCAGTACAGCAATAGCAGCCTGAGGTTGCAGTATTGAAAATTGTCTTCTCTTCTCATTCGATCTTAAGCGAGTCTACTGTCTTCTGGCGAGCTGCTTTTATCGATTGATAAGAGACTGTAAGCAGCACCATGCCAATGATTATTCCGGTGACGCCCAAAAAGAGGTCGGCCGAAATAGTGATCCGGGACGGATAGCCTTCAAGGAAATTCCGCATGAAATAAAATGCAATAGGGAAAGCGAGCAGTAAAGAATAAAACACAAATGGAACAATCGTTTGGCATATCATCAGCACGATCTGTTTCTCAGAGGCGCCTAATACTTTCCTGATTCCAATTTCTTTTGTTCTTCGCTGCGTATTGAAGAGTACAAGACCGAAGAGGCCCAGGCACGCGATAGTGACGGCTATTACCGTAAAGGCAAACGAAATTGCTTTTAAAAGTTTTTCTCGGTGCAGCTGAGTTTCAAAATCAGCGTCAAGAAAAGAATAGCTCACCGGAATCCCCGGTTGAATTTTTTCAAACGTACTTTTTAAATGACTGATCACATCGTCCAGTCTCCCTTCCTGGTACCTGACAAATAAATTGCCGAGGTATCGCGGTTTACCAAACACAAACACAACCGGTTTCTCCGCAATGTGAATGTCATCGTTTTGGAAATCCTTGACCACTCCGACAATCTCCCCCTCCTGCTTAGAGAACATCGTGTAAGATATTCGCTGTCCCAGGGGTTGGTCGAAACCAAGAAGTCTTGCTGCCGATTGTGTGATGATAAAATTATTGGAATCCGATGCCAGAGTGTGCGAGAAATTCCTTCCGGCCACGAGCTCAAACTTCAACGTAGACAGTGTATGGTCGTCAATATTGACACCGTAGAACTGAAGCGGAGCGGCCAACGGAGCTGTTACGCGATTACATTCGGAATACCCATTGATCTCCATCGGGCTGGCGCCACTAAAGGCTGCTGACTCTACAGCCGAATGTGAAAGCACCATCGATCGCAGATTGTCGAATGAGGGGACAGTCTTCCGATCACGTTCCAACCACACATTAATGATCCGGTGCTTGTCATAGCCGAGATCTTTTTTCAAAAGAAAATCAGTTTGCCTCCACATGACCAGCGCACAGAAGATCATAACTACAGAAAGTGTAAATTGAAAAACCACTAAACCATTGCGAAAGCCTGCACCACTCACGTTGGAATACAGGTTTGCTTTTAGCACTACTGCCGGCTTAAAAGAAGACAGCACCAATGCAGGGTAACTGCCCGCTAATAGTCCAGTCAACAAGCCGAGGCCAATTGATCCTATAATAATTGTCGGGTCAAGAAAAGAAAAACTTAATTGCACGCCTACCAATTGATTGAAAGCAGGCAGAAGAAGTTGCGCGAGCAGAAGGGATAATACGATGGCTGCACAGGTCATGATCAGGCTCTCCGTCATGAATTGCCGTATCAATACGGACTGAGTGGCTCCTGTCATTTTGCGAACGCCAATTTCGCGTGTGCGTTTGGTTGCTCTGGCCGTTGCAATGTTCATATAATTCACGCACGACATGATAAGCACAAACAAACTGGCAATGCTGAATACGACAACATAAACGATACGACCTCCGGTAGACTTTCCATTCTTAAAATTCCAGTGAAGGCGCCAATCATTCAAGCCAAACAGCAATGACGTAGTCCCGTTTTCCGGATTAACCTCTGCCATCTTCCGATCAATCTTTTTTTCCGTTGCCTCACGGGCGGAAGCGCTAAACAGCTTGATGTCATAGTTTACCCATTCATCGGCAATTTTTGGCCGCGCGGTAAACGGCAAAACAAAATCGAAATAGTTGAAATCGCTGTTCTCAGGATAAGGGGCGAACACTCCACTAACAAGGAATTCGTCTTTGTGGTCAACGACAATAGTCTTACCTAATACGTTCTCAGTACCAAACAATTCAAGGGCAAGCTTTTGAGAGATCGCTACGGACTGGCTATTCGATAAAACATGGTTCACATTGCCAGACAGGCTCGTGGGAATATGGACTTTAAAGAAACTACTATCTCCGTAAACTCCTCTTTTCTGAATGGACTTATCCTTGTGGGTTAAAACTATGCGAGTATTGTCTATCCGGGTCACCTCCTCCACTTCCGGAACATCATGCGTCAAGAAGTCCATCAAAGGAACATGTGTCCCCTCTTCCGTCTGGATTTCGCCATCCGCTTTATCGTTGACAAGCAGGGCAAAAATGCGATCACTGTCGATCATGGACTTGTTGTACGTACATTCGTATTTCACCCAAAGAAACATCAGCAGCGCAGTAGTGATCCCCAGAACGAGGCTGCTCAATGTTATCAGCGAAAAAGATAAGTGCCGGGTGAAGCTTCGAAAAACGAAATTAATGATGGACTGAAACATAGCTTATGAATAGGCTTGAAAGTTAGTGATTTCTGAAATTGAATGTTCGTTGGCCCGAAAACAAACGAGGCAAAACGGGAGACATTGTGTCGTTCACCTTCATTTTAGAAAATGGAGTTCAGCACACCGCGGAGATTATAAATCGATCATTTATTCTTTACCCCGATCTTGGTCGGAGACTTACCGATGATCAGTGAAAATTCATTGTCATAGCAATAGCTGCGCCTATAGTGACAATAACTTATACCGGCACCAAGCTCTTTCATTTCTTTAAGGTTTTCCATCAGCATACTTCTCGATATGCCAATCTTGGTAGCGAACTCTCCGGATGTACCTGTTATTTCTTTTTTAATAAAGTAATCCATTCGCTTCAGACGCTCAATCGATTTTAACAAACTCATAGCTTCATCATTCAGGTATATTAGAATTAATCACTTGCCAACTATCAACTCCCTAATTCCAATTGGTTCTTTACTAACTCATAATATTTTCCTTTGGTATTGGTTAGCGTTGTATGATTCCCTGTCTCTACAATTTTCCCATTCTCCAGGACTACGATCTGATCTGCATTTTTTACTGTACTCAACCGATGCGCAATCACAAGCACGGTACGGCCTTTGTAAAACTCTTCCAGGTTTTGCATGATGACTTTTTCATTGTTTGCATCAAGCGCGGAAGTAGCCTCATCGAAGAAAAGAAATTCAGGGTTTTTATAAACAGCACGGGCAATGAGCATGCGTTGTTTTTGTCCCTGGCTAATGCCCAGGCCCGAGGGTCCGATCTTTGTGTTGAGCCCCAGCGGCAGGGATTGAACAAACTCTATGATGTTGGCCACACGCAGCGCATCAGAAAGTCTTGCGAGGTCAGGATGCTCATGGCTCATCATGACATTGGCTGCAATGGTATCGCCAAAAATGAATCCATCCTGCATCACCACACCACACTTGCTGCGCCAGTCAACCGCAGGAATATTTTTTAATACAATTCCATCGGTCCTGATCTCACCCTGTGCAGGAGGGTAAACTTTTAACAGCAGTTTCAGCAATGTGGTTTTACCGCTTCCGCTCTCACCGACTATCGCTGTCACTTTTCCTTTCGGAATAAACAGATCTATGTTGTCCAGTACTTTAGGCGAGTGAGGTCCTTCGTAATGAAACGAAAGGTTGTTGATCTTAATCCCCGCATTTCCATTGAGGTCTTTTGCTACGGGGAACAGCGCAGCACTAACATCCTCATCTTCGGCTTTCATGGAATGGATTTCGCCAATGCGTTCCAAACTCAACTTGGCGTCCTGGTACTCACGCAGAAAACCAACCAACTGGCTGACCGGTGCATTGACCTGCCCGATGATATATTGCACAGACAGCATCATACCCAAAGTCATCTGCCCGTTGAGCACTGCCTTTGCCGCGATGATGGTGATAATAATATTCTTGACTTCCGTGATGACAATGCTACCGGCATCCTGCCACTGCTGCAAGCGCGTAGACTTCACTGTCAGTTGAAACAGCTTTGCCTGGATGCGTTCCCACTCCCAACGTTTTTCGCGTTCGCAATTGTTGAATTTAATTTCCTGCATGCCCTGCACCAACTGGATCAGACTACTATTATTTTGGGCCATGCGGTTGAAGCGGATGTAGTCCAACTCTTTACGCTTCTTCATGAATAGCACCGTGTAGATAATCTGCAGTGCACTACCCACGGTCATCACAAGAAAAACGGGAATACTGTAAACTGCGAGCACTACACTGAAAATAATAAGGTTCAAAAAGGAAAAGAGAATGTTTAGTGATGACGTGCTGATGAACCGCTCAATGCGTGAATGGTCTTCGATGCGCCTCAATATGTCGCCCGTCATTTTCTGATCGAAAAAACTCAAAGGCAGTTGCATCAGCTTCGCTAGAAAATCAGAGATAATGGAAATATTGATCCGTGTGCTGAGGCGTACTAATATCCAGTTGCGGATAAACTCTACGGTAGAACGGCTAACGGTGAGTACTAGCTGGCCGATGAGCACCAGGTAAATGAAGTTGAGATTGTGTGTGCCAATACCTACATCAACGATTGATTGCGTAAGAAAGGGAAAGGCCAACTGGATAGCACTTCCCACAAACAAAGCGATAAACAACTTCGCCATGACCCGGCGGTAAGACCACAGGTAGGAGAAAAGATAAGACATGCCTGTCTTCTGAGTAGGGATGTGATGGTCTTCGGTATTGTAAAATGCAGGTGTAGTTTCCACCAGTAATACTATTCCCGACTGTGCCTCTGCAGTAACATCAGAAGAATTCGTTGAGCCATTGCTGGTCGCCTCAAGTATAATCTCATTTTTCTTTGTCGAAAGCCAGGAGAGTTCGAACTCTTTTCGTTTCAACGTGATCAATCCTTCGTTGGGGTCAGCCACAGATACTTTATCGCCTTTGATCTTGTGTACAACCACAAAGTGATTCTGATTCCAATGTACGATGCACGGCAGTGGTGCTTCCTTTCTTAATTGATCAAAAGAAATTTTTACAGCAAGTGTACGAAGGCCGATGGCTTCGGCTGCCTCGCTTATGCCAAACATAGAAACACCATCACGGGTAATAAATGATTTTGCGCGGAGCTCTGCTGTGGTAAGCCCGCGTCCGTAATATTTGGCAATCATGCGCAGGCATGTAGGCCCGCAGTCCATGACATCAAGCTGTTTATAGTGAGGAAACTTCAAGTGGTTATCAGTTGTACAAGCAACTGTTGATAAGGGAATCGATTATTCTGATCATAGGAGTTTCTACCAGAAAAATTATTCCTCGCATAGGAGCCACTCCTATTCAAGCTACATTTCGCACCGTGAATCTACGGTGAAGCAATACTCTATTAATTGTCTGCGCTGAGTTTCAGTCTGAGAATATTTTCAAAATCTTCGAATGAGTATTCGTTGGGGATTTGTTTGCCGTCAAAGAATATTGCTGGTACTGCGCTGATCTCACTTTTTTCAAACCAATCATAGTGATTGTTAAAGTGTGCTTCTGTACCCGGATGAAGTTCTACCGGCAACAAAGAGAGCCACTCTTTCAGTTCGGGTCTTTTGGGGTTGTACCATGTCCGCATGGCTTCTTTCATTGTCTTATGATCTCCATTCAGTGACAAGCTGATAATATTTCGCGCGATGGTATTTGGAATACTGCCGTTGTCAACCGGGTTTACGGCAAACTGAATAACCACTTTTATATTCTCTTCAAATTGATGTAGCCACGACTCAACCGCCTGATGAGCATTTATACACGGACGACATGTTGGGCTTGTCACCAGCGTAATGGTGTGCCTGGCTTCAGCGTTGCCTAACGTCACACCATTCCCAAAATCCTCCCCAAGTTGTCTTTGCCGCTGTATGAGCGTATCAAATACATTTTGGTTCTTGCTGAATCTGTACAATGATCTTTGTACAGAAGAAACAGACTGTGCCTGAAATACAGACGACCTCACAACAAACCAAACCGCTAATGGCAGTAAATAGCCAATCGCAACAGGAGCCAATTCACCTGAATTGAAATTCAGAGAAGAATAGCCCGACCAATAATAAATGGCTCCTGCCCACAGCAACCCCACAACTCCGAGGCATATCGCGCACCATGACTTTACAACGCGCCATTGATAGTAAATAGAAAAAATTGTGAATGGCACACTAAGCATATAAAGGAAATACAAATAAGGATTGAAGACGGAATAGCTATTCAGTGCGAGTAACAAATTCGTAAGAAGACCACCGGCAAAGAATAGAAGTCCAATCTCAGCCAATGAAATATCTCCATAGACCTTTGCCACTGAGGAATTAATAACCTGGTTACAATCGATTTTTGAATTTGGCTTACATACTGCTTCACTAAGCAAACTTTTTTGTCCAAAGGTTTGCATGAGCAGGGCTATGCATAAGCCTACCCCCAACACATTTAAAAGAACAGGGAAAGCAGATGCAGGTTTAAGGAAAAGTAAAACTGAGACAGCTATTATTAATAGAATTGCAAGAGCCGCATATCGTATCCTCGACAAGATTTCCAGTTTTCTATTCTCTATATAATTTGGCTCTCCTGATTTTTCATTCGTTTCGGCCAGGAGTAAATATCCAGTCCAGTGTTTTGCGAAATCGTCAACGGTAGTCTGGGCATTTGCAAGATTGCTATCCAAGTATTGGACCAGTCCATTTTCAATTTTCAGTATGATGATGAAACTTCCATTGTTCGCATGCACTTGCGAAATGGCCGGGAAACTCATTTCGCTTAATTGATCGGGAGAAATTTTAACAGCTATGTTCGCCACGTTCAATTCATGCAATGCATTTGATATTGACAACAAGTTTGGAAACTCAGGATGCAGCCTGATTTCACGGGAAAATTTACTGGTAAAAGGCACCTTAAGGAGTTCCAGTAATTTTAAGGTTACCAGAACTGCATTGTCTTCCGTATTATATTTTTTCCATTTGAACATACCAACACAATTTGAAAAAGCCCCCATCAAAGGGGGCTTAATCGGTCCTTACTATTTTACCTCAGAAAAATTAAGGGTTACTACAGCCACCGAAGGGACCACCTTTTTGACAAGTACAGTTATGACCAGTAGAATCACAAGTACTTAAGTTGCAGCACCATCCGGTAGGGCATGGATGGCTTTCATCACAGAAACCTACCCCGCCACGAATTGCCATGGTCTCTTTGCTGGAGAGGATCTTAACATCCTTCATGGATTTTATGGATTTGATCATAAATTTTGTTAGTTGATTTTTTACCTACTCATTCGCTTTTCGGCATCCGCGGCCATAGTTATCTCTATGTGCAGAGCTAAAATAAAGGGCAGGTGTCCAGCGCAACCGGACTTAGTAATTTTTTCGTCAGTCGAACCCCTGGTTGTGTGGGTAGTTCAAATCGATTGGAAAAAATGAATATAGAAACAAATATGACTTCTTACTTAGCAGTGGTTTAAATCACCTATGCTCCTGTCGCGATAGCAATTGAGATCAGAATGATGATAAGAATAAAAATTGCGACAACATACTTGCGGTAATTCTGCATGAGTTCCATATCTACATTGGTTTGTTTTTTTGATCCCCTACTTTACTGAACAGGCGAGACCGCAATATCCTTTCCCCAATTGTATGCCTGCTCTACTGCAACCTGAATATTTGAATCCTTCATTCTTTTCTTGTCGTTGGGGCGCCACAACCATAGTGTATGGGATTTGAGGAGCTGTCCGCCCGAGTTGGTGATCACATCCTCAAAATGCTTTTTAGACGCTTGCGTAGAGCCCGCTCCCAACGTAATTGCAACAACACTTCTCTTCCGGTGCAATTCACTATGATTTTGTATGAAACTTGTAATAGCCCAGTCGGGTCGCCAATTGTAAGTGTTAGCACAATAGACTATTACTTCATACGCGCTTTCAGGGTTGATGTATTCCGCAGCCGCAACGGTAGCAATCTCCACATTCATTTTTCTGTCGGCAAGGGCGTTGCCCATCGACTTACAAACCTGTTCATCCAGGTTATAAAATGGATCAGGATCAAAAACGATCAATACTTTTTTTCCTCCACTTTCTCCAAGCGTCCATTGTTTTACCGGTCCCTTACGCTCAACATATATTGTCAGGAGCGTCCATCCGGCAATCACCAGGAATAATGCGGTTCCCATATACTTAACTTTTCTGTGTTTCATTGTGCACTCGCATACAATGATAAAACCTTCGATCGTTTTAAGAGCTGACTCTTGTCATGAAACGATTCTTGGTTTGTATGATCTGAATCAGTTCTGACTATGACACAAGTCATAGGGATTGCAAATGCTTTTTCTAAGCTTTGACATCAAGATCAAGTGCGTGAAAATTTTGATCAATTATTCTAAACGTAAAAACTATGGCACCAAAACATTTCTCCAGGCTTAACGATGAGTACATTCGTGGTCTTCACGTGCGCTATTTTATGTTAGCCGTGATAAGCGCTATCGTTGTCGACTTTGTACTAATCATCAGTCTTGCGCTGCTCTTTCAGCGATTCTTCAAATAAATCCTTATTCATGACAATTATTATCCAACATCCTGATTTTAAACCAAGCCCGGAATTAATCGAGTTTGTTCATACACATACAGGCAAGCTTGCCAGCTTGAGCGATCGCATCCTCGAGGCAAGGGTCCTGATGAAGCTGAATAAATCCGATACCCGGCAAAACAAGGTTTGTGAGATCAGGTTGGTCATCCCGGGAAACGACTTATTTGCTTCACATGAAAGCAGTTCGTTTGAGGAAGCTCTCACAAAAACGACAGATGCCCTTAAGGTACAGGTTGAGCGATGGAAAGATTCAACGAGACCCCGAAGACACAAGATCAACTAGGTTACGACTGTTGAACTTTAAAAAAGCTAAGGTGATTTCCAATATGCTTTAAGGGAAAGGAAAAGCCCGATGCAGATTAGGAATATTTCAACACCCAAAGCAGATGAGCCATTTGTTGAATACGATCGATATGCCTGGGGAAAGAACATTCGCCACAAGCCAAGTGCAATGCTGAACCATCCGAGAATCGTTATAGTCACTGGCCATGCCCGCAACCAAATATTGTGAGCGCGTACAATTGAAACTCCAGCCGTGAGCAGGAGTACCCCCGAGAGGTAAATCAATGGAACAATTTGCTCATCATAAAGTGACGGGTTCCATACATGAAGTTCCGACACGACCATCAGTGTAAGAACCGGCCCCACAATTGCCGCAATTGATTTTGACCTTTCATTTTGAGACATAAACACTTTTGTTATCAGTATTGGTACTCCAGACTTGTGAGCTCCAGTTTAAGCCAGGTAAAATCTCCAGAACTCAATTTCCAGGTAACTTCATTGGAGCTGCCTACGGTAACGCCCTGAAAGGTCCGGTATGCAGTAGTTTTTACTGACCAGGTCTCGAGAGAAAACTTACCTTTAAAATCTCCGTAACGTTTGGCTTCAAAAAGTACCGGCAGACCATTGGGGCCGAAAGTAAAGACTCCCGAAACAGACGTGGAGCCGTAGGTCATAAAGGCGCGGGCATGAGTAGCATCTATTTCTTCCCACGTCATATAATTTTGGAGCGAAGCCTGGGGAAACCAGGATATCTCTGCCAGGTAGCGAAGCAAACTCCCCTGGTCAATTTCTTTGCCACTGGAATTGGCTATTGGGAAAAATGAGTCGCCTTTGATCAACATATTCCCTTTGCCTTTTTCCAGTTTGTCCCTTCCTTTTAACTCGAACAGTGAGTTGATATGAATATCAGCAGTCCAGACAAAAGCTGGCGGTTCCAGAGAAAAATATTGTTTTGCGTGAAAGCCCGACCACGCGCCATTTTTTTCCTGTCTCAATTCTCCTTTTTGTATAATGTGTACCTGCGAAGGATATTTCTTTCCGACAACTCCCGATGTTATCATCCATTGTTTTACAGGCTTGGGCAAGGATACAAGGTGGTCTTCAGTAATCACCTCACCGGAATGGCGTGCCTCCGCTTTCAACGTCTTTATCTCTGCGTTCACCCGTTGATCAAAATTGTAAGAACCGGCCGCAATAACCGCAACGATGAGAACGACACCGTTGATGAAAGTTCCATATTTGGCCAACGGCCAAAATCTGACGATTAAAGATTGTGAGAGAATGAACGCTGATAACAACATTACCCAATAGGACTCCCAGTTGAACACCATCAATATGGCGCAGAAAAGAAAAAGAACACCAGTCATCAACCAGGAATATCCGGCAATGGTCAGACGGTCGCCATCATTAAAGAAATGCTTTTTGATATGGTCATCTTGCCAGTTGGCAAAAACACCTGCCACATGAAACAAGCCATGAAAAATGAGCAAAAGGATAAATAAATATTTTAGAATCATTTTTTGAGTTGCTCTATGGGTTAGCTGATATTAATGACAAAACCTCCAGGAATGCTGGAGGCTTTTGTTGATCCGGATCTTACTTCACCTCAATCGATTTTTTTGTTTTTGCTTGAGGAATGGATTTTTTAGTAACCTCCAGCTTAAGAATTCCATCCTCGTAGTTTGCCTTGATATCATCTTCACTGGTGCTTTCAGGCAAAGCGAAAGAGCGACTGAATGAACTGTAGGTAAACTCTTTCCGAGTGTAGCCCTTCTCCTTTTGCTCCTTCTCATCTTTTTTTTCTGAAGAGATGTTCAGGATTCCATTTTCAGCGGTGATCTTGAAGTCTTTTTTGCTCAGGCCGGGAGCCGCAACTTCAATTTCAAAACTCTTGTCTGTCTCCTTTACATTGACGGCAGGAACGGACTGTTTACGCAGCCAATCGGAATCAAAAAAACGGTCGTTGTCAAAGAAATCCGACAGCAATGAATTGCTCATAAGAGATGGCCAATCTGATTTTTTAATGAGTGACATAATTACCTCCTTTTATTTGGGTTAAACATGTAACAAATGTCGTTGTCAGCCACACACGGTAGCATGATCTACCTCAAGGCTGCCAATGATTTTGATCAGTATTTTTAAGTCTCACCGAGTCATGACAAAAATCATGTTACAGGCTGACGAATTCATCCTGATCAGCTTATTCATGTATCATAGGTTTGTCTAATAAATTTAAAAGACGAACCATGAAGACAATATTAGTACCCACCGATTTCTCGAAGCCAGCCCAATGGGCAACAGAGGCCGCCATAGGCATTGCCATTAAAGCGCGGGCCACTGTGATACTGCTCCATGTAGTGGAGCAGATCATCGAAGACTCGTTCAATGTAGAAGGACAGGTGTCCACTTCATCTCACTGGGAAGAGAAGCTTTTCACTATGAAGCTGATTCAAAAAAGCAAGGCCCAACTGGAAGAAGCACGCAAAGAAGCGGAAGCTACCGGTGTCACCGTCAAGTCGGAGTTACGTGTGGGCAATCCTTTTCATGGCATCCGGACGATCATTGCTGAGCACAAAGTTGACATGATCGTGATGGGAACCTCCGGGCGCACGAGATTTGAAGAAATGCTTGTCGGGTCGACCACTGAAAAAGTGGTGAGGCATTCTAAATGCCCTGTCCTTGCTATCCACGAAGAGCCTTCATCATTTGATTTTAAGAATATCGTTTACGCCACCTCACTGACCGATCGTGAAAAAGCTTTTGCCAGTGTTGTTCAGGGATTGCAGCACATGTATAATGCCACCGTTCATGTTGTCAGGATCAACACCCCGACGGTTTTCCAACCTGATCATATTGTGAAAAAGGCAATGGACACTTTCGTAAAGAAGATCGGCCTTCAGAATTATACACTGAACAGTTTTGGAGACTACAGTGAAGAAGAGGGCGTGATCCACTTCGCGAATCAGATCAATGCCGATGTAATCGCCATGGCAACCCACGGCCGTACCGGCTTGGGGCAGCTGATGATGGGTAGCATCGCAGAAGAAGTCGTGAACCATGCAAAAAAACCAGTACTCACCTATGTGGTACCACAACAATGAAATTTAAACAACACATGAAGGTAAATCTAACAGCATACCTGACAAAAATCATCTTTCATGTTGATCGTCATCAACTCTTTCCAATCGACCGGAGGATAGTTTTGGGTTAAGATCAAAACCATTTCGCCATGAAGAATATATTGGTTCCATGTGATTTTTCGAAGCCCGCCATTGGTGCTTACCAGCAGGCTTTAGTTGTTGCCGCTCAATCCCAGGGGGTTATTCACCTCTTGCACGTCATTGAACCACCGGTGATGAACGACACCCTGCTGATGCCCACCCTGAATTTCGAGCAGGAGATGATGAAAGAAATGAAAGACAAAGCGACTGAAGATTTTAAACGGATCACCAAAGAGTCTAAAACAGAGCACGTCAAAGTTAGCTACGATATCCAGTATGGAGCGGTATCGACCGTTATCCGGGATTACATTAAGGAGAACCAGATTGATTTTGTCATTATGGGCTCTACCGGGGCGAGCGGCTTTAAAGAATATTTCATCGGATCGAATGCCGAGCGTGTGGTTAGAAACTCACCTGTTCCTGTACTGGTTGTAAAAGAATTCTCAGGTCTCCCCATAAAAAATATCGTATTCCCTAACACACTTGATGTTGATCACCAGGAAGCGCTGGCTACCAAAGTGAAAGTGCTACAGGAATTCTTCAAAGCAAAGTTGCACATCGTTTACATTAACACACCTTCAAACTTCATCGTTGACACCGTTATTCGTCCGCAACTGGATGAGTTCGCCCAACGGTTCATGTTCAAAAACTACACAGTGAATATCTTCAGCCATCTAACAACTGAGGGCGGCATTGTTGAGTTCACAAAAATGATCAACGGGAACCTGATCGCCCTCGGCACACACGGACGCAAGGGGCTTAACCATTTATTTAAAGGAAGCATTGCCGAAGACCTTGTGAACCACACCCAATGCCTGGTCTGGACATGCCGGCTTAATGACGAACTGGTTGAAGCATAGATCTGGTGAAAGAAACATCTCTTACCCGGACACAGACCAAGTGCTTTCACTGCGGACAGGACTGCGAAGAAACGTTGTGGTCAGATGAAAAACCGTTTTGCTGTTACGGCTGCCAGACTGTTTACGAAATACTGAACTCCAACCAGCTGTGCGATTACTACCTGCTCGACAGTCATCCGGGCGTCTCGCTGCGAAACGCTGACGACAAAAACTATGCATACCTCGATGACGGATCGGTAAGGAAAAAATTACTCATATTCGATTCTGACGATTTCGCAAAAATTTCATTTTATATCCCTGCAGTACATTGTGTCTCCTGCGTCTGGCTTTTGGAGAACCTGCGAAAGCTGGATCAAGCGATCCTGCATTCGGAGGTAAACTTTGCAAGGAAGTTGGTCACTATTGATTTCACGCCATCACAAATCCAATTGAGCAGGCTTGCCGGCCTGCTGAGTTCGTTGGGTTACGCTCCTCAAATCACACTTGACTCAGGCGACAAGACCAGCCGGACACAAACTGATCCCATCGTGTTCAAGCTGACTGTGGCCGGATTTTGTTTTGGCAATGTGATGTTGTTCTCTTTTCCGGAGTACCTGGGTCTTGATCATACCGATCACTCCCTGATCAGGATCTTTTCATTCCTGAACCTGGCGCTGGCTATTCCTGTGTTTTTCTATAGTGGTTTCGATTACCTGAGATCAGCTGCAAAAAGCTTCAGACAACGGCAGATCAACATCGATGTGCCTATCGCTGCCGGTCTCATCGCTTTATTTTTCAGGAGTACCTACGATATTATCACTAATACGGGCCCTGGTTATCTCGATTCTTTTACAGGCCTCGTTTTTTTCCTGCTCATTGGCCGGTGGTTTCAGAGTAAGACATATGAAAGTCTTGCGTTCGACCGTGACTTCAAATCATATTTTCCCCTGGCGGTGCAGCGAAAAAAAAGTGGTCAATGGGAATCGACCATCATTTACAATTTGTCAATAGGTGATCTGATCCGGATCAGAAACATGGAGATCATTCCCACAGACAGCAAACTGATGGCTTATCAGGCCTTCATCGACTACAGTTTTGTGACGGGTGAATCACGACCCGTCAAAGCGAAATCCGGTGACACGGTCTATGCCGGTGGAAGATTGATCGGACAGCCGGTAAAACTCATCGTTGAAAAAACGACTTCTCAAAGCCACCTGACAAGCCTGTGGAACAACCCGGTCTTTGGCAAAGTGAATGAAAGTAAATACAAGAAAATCATTGACAGATCAGCAAGGATATTCTCCTGGATCGTATTGGTAATTGCAGCAATCACAGCTGTCTACTGGCAACTGACAGTTCCGTCACGGATGTTGCTCGTACTTACTTCAGTGCTGATGGTGGCCTGCCCATGTGCGTTGGCACTGGCAGCACCGTTTACTTATGGGAATATGATGCGGGTCTTTGGCAGAAACAGATTCTATTTAAAAAATGCCGATGTGATCGAGCGTCTCGCAACGATCGATGCAGTGGTGTTTGATAAGACCGGGACAATAACACACGGTGATAAGCCGGATATCAAATTCACCGGGCATCTAAGCGATGAGGAATTCGCAGCCGTCGGGCAACTCGCAAGTGCCTCAACTCATCCCCTAAGCATCATGATCGCCAAGTCTAATAATAAAAACAGTGCGAAGTTTGACATTATCGATTTCAAAGAAATACCCGGCAAAGGCATTCAGGGAGTAGTCAACGATCAGTTCATACAACTCGGGTCCGCAGACTTCATCGGTGTGCCGAAAGTGAATGATCTCATGGGGTCTTCCGTTTTTGTATCCGTTGATCATGAACCCGTGGGTCACTTTCTTATCCAGGCATCATTGCGCGAGAATATCAAACCCATGATCAACCGGCTTGGAAAAAAATGTGATGCGATGCTTTCCGGTGATAAAAACTCAGATGCTGACGCCATGCGATCCGTTTTTGGTGATCGTGCACTGCTGTTTTTTAATCAAAGCCCTCACGACAAACTTGAATACATCCACAACCTGCAACAAAATGGAAAAACAGTTTTGATGGTGGGAGACGGCCTCAATGATTCCGGTGCACTGAAGCAAAGCGATGTCGGGATTGCAGTCACAGACAATGCAGGCGTTTTCAGCCCGGCATGTGATGGGATATTGGACGGAAGTAATTTGAATTCGCTGGATAAGTTCATTTCGCTGGCCAGGTCGTCTACCGTTATCCTTAAAAGTGCATTCTTCATTTCATTCCTGTATAACGCCATAGCCCTGGGCTTCGCAATAACAGGAAATCTCACTCCGCTCACAGCCGCTATCCTGATGCCGTTAAGCAGCATAAGTGTCGTTGGTTTTTCAGCGATTGCAGTCAATGTCGTTGCCCGGCAAAAATTAAACGCATGATATTCATTGTATTCCTCATATCGATCAGTCTCACCATTGCATTAATTTTTCTGGGTGTCTTTTTCTTAAATTTAAAAAGCGGTCAATATGAAGACACGTACACACCATCGATAAGGATGCTCTTTGACGACAAACCAATAAAGGAAGAAAATCGTAAGGACGATTTGTTTATAACAAGTATCTCTAAAGAATCTGATTTTGAATCCGGACATTGAAACACGTGACCACGTCATCATCCTGGTCAATAGCTTCTATGAAAAAGTGAAGAGTGACTTACTGCTTGCCCCTGTGTTCAGGGATGTTGATTGGCCTAACCATTTGCCTGTGATGTACGACTTTTGGTCATCGATGTTATTAGGCGACCGGTCTTATTTCGGAAATCCATTGAAAAAACATTTGCCATTAAAAATTAATAGTGAACATTTTGAACGCTGGCTCCTGCTCTTCAAAGCAACGATCAACGAACATTTTACCGGAGACAAAGCGGAAGAGACAAAGATGCGCGCAGAGTCCATTGCAGCCGTCTTTCAATTTAAGATGGGGATAAGCCAAGAAGGGTAAGCTTGGGAAATCATGCCGGCAGCGAACCTGGATTTAGGTGCCTGTTAACCGCGCTACGCCTCAGGTTTTTTTCTTCTGCCTGAAATTGATTCTTTCAAGCTGATAAAATCAGAGAGCACAAGGATAATCGTAATAAACGACAGGATCGCCTCCACCATCATCAGAAATTCTGATGCGATCGTATTGGGAACCACGGTTGCGATCCCCACGTTGGAGAACACAAGCACACTAAAGAAGTAGAATTTGAAGCAACGCTCGTACCAGGTCAACGACTCGCTGATCCCCGTAAAGGATGCTTCGTCAATTTGAAACAGGCACAAGTAATCTACTGCAAACGAAACAACAATAAGCGAAATGCTTATCCCGATGAACGCTAGGAAATTATAGTAACTGATATTCATCTTCGAGAAAAAGACAATTTTTCTAAATCCGGTCCATACAAAGAGGCTTGACTTAATGATCGAAAAAACTACGACCAACACTTTTGTATTCGAGTCTTTAAACTCAATGAAGTCCAGGTAAAAAATGATCACGCCAAAGGCGATGATAAGAATATTCTGAATGACTAAGTCGCGAAATTTCATACTAATTCAATAAAAACGACTTTGTAAGCTTGACCCAAGCTTCGAATTTCTAAGCCAGTTATTTACTGACAAAAATCATATTTTTTTAGAACATGAGTCAGGATAGGGGGGTGGTCACAGCCATACTTTTACTCCTGAAAATTATTGACAAAATCTGACCCCAATGGAGTTACAAAAATTCAGCTACGACAATAAAATTGTTAAAGCCTTCATGATCGCCACGGTCGTCTTCGGACTTGTAGGTATGCTGGTTGGCTTAACGGCCGCCATTCAATTGTTTTATCCGCTGTTCAATTTTGATTTACAGTACACCACGTTCGGACGCATCAGGCCACTGCACACCAACGCTATCATCTTTGCCTTCGTGGGTAACGCAATGTTTGCCGGGGTATACTACTCCATGCAGCGTTTGCTGAAGGCGCGAATGTTCAGCGATAAACTGAGCTGGATTCATTTCTGGGGCTGGCAGTCGATCATTCTTGCCGCGGCTATCACTCTTCCTTTGGGATTCACAACATCCAAAGAATATGCTGAACTGGAGTGGCCTATAGATATCGCCATTGCTTTAATCTGGGTCGTGTTCGGTTGGAACATGATCGGTACAATTATTAAGCGAAGAGAGCGGCACATGTATGTAGCTATCTGGTTTTATATCGCCACGTTCGTAACCGTAGCTGTATTACATATTGTCAACTCATTTGAAATGCCTGTGAGTCTGTTCAAGAGTTACTCGTGGTATGCAGGTGTACAAGACGCATTGGTGCAATGGTGGTACGGCCACAACGCAGTGGCATTTTTCCTGACGACACCTTTTTTAGGAATGATGTACTACTTCTTGCCGAAAGCCGCCAACCGGCCTGTCTACTCCTACAAACTTTCCATCATTCACTTTTGGTCACTCATCTTCATATACATTTGGGCCGGGCCACACCATTTATTATACACATCACTTCCTGACTGGGCGCAGTCCCTGGGTACAGTTTTCTCAATCATGCTCATCGCTCCCTCCTGGGGTGGAATGCTCAACGGCCTGATGACCTTGAGAGGTGCCTGGGATCGTGTACGTGAAGATCCTGTTTTGAAATTCATGGTTGTTGCCGTCACAGCTTATGGAATGGCAACACTCGAAGGCCCGCTACTGTCATTGAAAAATGTAAATGCTATTGCCCACTTCACCGACTGGATCGTAGCGCACGTTCACGTGGGCGGATTGGGATGGAATGGTTTCATGATCTTCGCCATGCTCTACTGGGCAGTGCCGCGCATGTGGAGTACAACTTTGTATTCCAAAAAGTTGGCTAATACGCACTTCTGGCTCGGCACGCTCGGAATTATTTTCTACGCACTGCCAATGTACGTGTCAGGTCTTACACAAAGTCTCATGTGGAAAGAATTCAATCCCGAGGGATTCCTGGTCTACAAAAATTTCCTTGAAACCACGGTAGCCATTCTTCCTTTACACATGCTCCGGGCCATTGGTGGGGGATTGTACCTCACCGGTGCATTCATCATGACTTATAATCTGATCAAGACAGCTTATGCAGGTAATTTCGTTGCGAACGAAGCAGCTGAAGCCGCGCCATTGATGAAAGCATATTCTCCGAGTAGTGGTGGCTGGCATCATCGCGTGCTTGAACACAAACCGGTATTGTTCACCGTACTTTCGCTGATCGCAATTTTAATTGGTGGTGCTATCGAAATGGTACCGACTTTTCTTATCAAATCGAACATACCCACAATCACCAGTGTGAAGCCCTATACTCCCCTTGAGCTGCATGGCCGCGACATTTATATCAGAGAAGGTTGTGTGAATTGCCACACACAAATGGTCAGGCCTTTCCGTTCTGAAACGGAACGCTACGGAGAATACTCGAAGGCAGGTGAATTTGTTTATGACCATCCGTTCTTATGGGGTTCTAAACGTACCGGGCCGGACCTCGCGCGCGAGAGTGGCAAATATTCCAACTCATGGCACTACAATCACCTTCTTGCCCCGGATGCAGTCTCAACAGGTTCAATTATGCCTGCATATCCCTGGCTATTTGAGCAAATCATAGACAAGGAGGAGACTGCAGGTAAAATAAGAGCTCTCAGAAAAATAGGTGTGCCTTATGAAAGCGGCTACGAAGCTATTGCCAATGATGACTTGCAAAAGCAAGCCGATGAAATTGCTGCCAGCTTGAAAGCGGACGGGATTGAGACGATTAGCGATGCCGAGATCGTTGCCATCATCGCTTACCTGCAGCGTTTGGGCAAAGACATCAAGGCAGAAAAGGTAGCTGAGCAAAAAATGATCTTAAACTAAAGAATTATGTACAAGAACGTCCTTCAAAGTATTGATCACATTGCCATATGGCCAGTGATTTCATTTGTGATTTTCTTCCTGTTTTTCGTTTGTCTGCTTTGGTGGGTATTCACAGCCGACAAAAACTTTATCCGAAAAATGAGTGAACTCCCTATCGAAGACAAAGCAGAGAATTTCAATTCTTAAAAATTTTTGCAAATGAAAAAGACCATGTTTTTCCTTTTCGGCTTCTTAGCAGCGATTAGCACTTTTGCTCAAGGAGCCGTCAAAACATTTTGGGATGATCCTTTCAATCACCCCCTGTTTCATTTTTACCTGATGCTCACGTTCATCTTTATCATCTTGATACTGACAATCGTTGCTTGTATTCTTATGATAAGGGTGGTCGGGTTTCTATCGCGTCAGATGGAAAAGCAACGGGCAGAGGCAGCGGGCAGAGTGTATGTGCCGGAGCCTTCGTGGTGGGATAAATTTGCTCAAAAGCTTAATGCTTCAGTTCCGGTTGCTCAGGAGAAAGAAATCGAACTGGACCACAATTATGATGGCATCAAGGAATTGGATAACCATTTACCTCCCTGGTGGAAATGGCTTTTCTATGTTTCCATCATATGGGCAGTAATTTATATTGGGATATACCATTTCGCTTACTCGCTTCCGTTATCCCGTGAGGAATATGAAAATGAAGTAGCTCTGGCTACAGAAGAGCAACAAAGGTTTGAAGCTTCTCAACCGAAAGCCGCTATTGATGAATCTACACTGGTATACAATGCGGACGCAACAATTATAGAGCGAGGCAAAGCGGTGTTTGCAAAAAATACCTGCGCCTCATGTCATCGCAATGATGGAGGTGGCAATTCGATTGGTCCCAACCTTACCGATGAATACTGGTTGCACGGAGGTGGAATTAAAAACGTATTCACCACTATTAAAAATGGCGTGGTTGAAAAAGGAATGCCAGCCTGGGGCAAGGCAATGAAACCTTCAGACGTCAGAGATGTTACCTTTTTTGTATTAAGCCTTCAGGGCACAAAACCAACTAACCCAAAAGCGCCCCAGGGTGAACTATACAAACCCGAACCAGTAACTGCAAAACCTGACAGCTCTAAAACAACAGCACTGAAATAAGAAATCCAGAATGACCGGGGAAAGTGAGCTATATGGATACGAAGAAGAGTTTCGGAACAGCATCGCGACAGTAGATGAGAAGGGAAAACGCATCTGGGTATTTCCGAAGAAACCTCAGGGAAGGCTTCACCGCTGGCGTATAGTTACTACTTTCATTTTGTTAAGTCTCTTGTTTGCGGGACCGTTCTTGAAAATTTCAGGACAGCCATTGCTGCTTCTGAATTTCTTCGAGCGGAGGTTTGTGATCTTTGGCCATGCATTCTGGCCACAGGACTTCATCCTCCTGGCGATCACGCTGCTCGTGTTTTTTGTTTTTATCATTTTGTTTACCGTAGTATTTGGCCGTCTCTGGTGCGGGTGGATGTGCCCCCAGACTTTATTTATGGAGATGGTGTTCCGAAAGATTGAATACTGGATTGAAGGAGATGCACCCTCACAACGAAGATTGAATACACAGGTACTTGGCTGGGAGAAGCTCTGGAAGAAATCCGTCAAACACCTCATCTTCATTGTCATTTCAATTTTAATATCGCACACAGCGATGGCATACCTCATTGGTGTTGATGCCGTTCAAAAGATCATCAGTCAGTCTCCGGCAGAAAATATTGCCGGTTTCACAGGACTCGTCTCGTTTACCGCGATCTTCTATTTGAACTTCGCCAAATTCAGGGAACAGGCGTGTGTTGCTGTCTGTCCTTATGGAAGATTACAAGGTGTATTGCTCATTAAGGACTCCATCGTGGTTGCTTACGATTGGTTGCGCGGAGAGCCAAGAGGCAAACTGAGCAAGAGCGAGGTAGCAAAAAAAGGAGATTGCATTGATTGCAAGCTCTGCGTACATGTTTGCCCTACCGGTATTGATATCCGGAATGGCACTCAGCTCGAGTGTATCAACTGCACCGCCTGTATTGATGTGTGCGATGAAGTCATGCTAAAGATCGGAAAACCAAAGGGCCTCATCCGCTTCGCATCCTATAATTCCATTAAGGATAGCATCCAAAAGCTTTTTACGGCAAGGGTAGTTGCCTACTCGTTCGTTTTGGTCTTACTGATATCCGTGTTGAGTTTTTCACTGGCAACCCGCTCCGACGTAAATGTGACTGCACTCAAAGTACCCGGAACATTATACCAGCGTGACGGTGATTTTATCACCAATCTTTATAACCTGGAATTTGTAAACAAGACCTTTAGCGAGAAGAAACTGGAATTGAAAATCGAGGAGCCGGCCACAGCCGTCCTTTCAAATGTGGATGGCAAGGATATCATTGTGCCAGGTGAGGGACTCGTTAAAAGAATTTTCTTTATAAAGATCCCCGAAAATAAAATTGATAATGCAAGAATGGTAGTGACGCTAAGTGTATTCGAGAACGGCTCAATGGTTCAACAAGTAAAGGCAAAATTTATCGGCCCGGTGCACAAAGCATCTGATGCCAAAAGGAGATAAAACAAAAATGAATATGCACTTCGGGAAATGGATCATGGTTGCGTTTGTGTTGTTCGCCCTCTTCATGGCTACACTGGTAACACTTTGTGTTAGAGAAGACATCAGCCTGGTCTCGAAAGACTATTACAAAGAAGAACTTAAATACCAGGAGCAGATTCAGCGAATGAACAATACGGAAGCTCTTCGGCAAAAACCTGAGATCACCTTCACTGATCACCTGGGCCTTAAAGTAAAATGGGGAGAAAACACCAAAATCGAGAAAGGTGAGTTGGAATTGTTTTGTCCATCGAATGCAAGCCTGGATAAACGATTTCCGCTTCATCATTCGGAGGAGCAGATTTTCAGAATATCATCCCTGAAAAAAGGATTGTACAAAGTGAAGTTGTACTGGTCAATGGATGGTAAAGAATATTACTACGAGCGGGAAATTTTTATCTGATGATCTGGACTGCATTTATATTAGGGGTTACCGGAAGTTTGCATTGCATAGGAATGTGTAGCCCTTTGGCGATGGCCGTAACAGCAAAAGCAATTGTAAATCGTCTGCTGTATAACATGGGACGCATTTTTACTTATGGCGCGATGGGAGCAATAATGGCATCCATTGGCTATGTCCTTCCAATAGCAAAGTATCAGAATTTATTGTCTCTCATTCTTGGATTGACCCTGATCGCCATCGGCCTGGCGGGTGTTTCTCACTCGCGAATTAAAATTGCAGTATTGTCTAGATTAAATATTGTCTTGAAAAAATTGTTTGCTCATTTCTTGAAAAATCGCAACCCCGGAACAAATATCCTTCTCGGTGTCCTGAACGGATTACTCCCCTGTGGCTTAACTTTCCTCGCACTTAGCTATTGTATAATTTTGCCGGCACCCATTGAAGGGTTTGCCTTTATGCTGCTTTTCGGATTGGGCACCTTACCGGCACTAGTAGGGTTCTCTGAGTTTTTTCAACGGGGCGTGCGGAGATTCAGTATCAATTCACAGAAAATCACCGCATCTATTTCCGTGATTTCAGGCATCTTACTTGTAGTACGATTATTTCTGATCCATATGCCGCACGCGCACTCCGTTGCAACAGGCATGACAGAAATTGTAATCTGTGGAAAGTAGGCTCCTCACCTTGCCACACTCCAGCGTACAACTTTTTCAAGCTTTGCGGGTTGGATAATCTTTATTTTCCCGCCTTCAACCTCGATCAGTTTTTCGTCTTTGAAATCCGAGAGTACGCGAATTACCGATTCTGCCGCAGTGCCAACGATCTTGGCGAGGTCATCGCGCGAGACAGGAATGTTCTCATTGGAGTCTTTCATTTGCTGTACTTTCAATAAGGCTTCGGCTGTACGTTGACGAACGGAGTTATAAGCCAGATGAAGTAACTGCTTCTCTTTGTCAGCGACTTTCTTGCACAGAAGAGAAATGAATCCGTGAGAAACATCCGGGTGCCCCTGGAGAAGAGTGATGAAATCCTGTTTTGGAATGGATATGACTTCCGAGTCAACCATTGCTACTGCCGACTGGCCGTAAAGAGCGCCCTCAAGGATAGGTTCAAATCCAAAGAAATCTCCTTCATTGTGAATATAAGTGATCAATTCTTTTCCATCCGGATGGGACTTAAATTCTTTCACGCTCCCTGACTTTACAAAGAAAACATTTAGAGGGCTGTCTCCCTCTGCAAATACTTCACCTTTTTTCTTAACCGATTTTACTTTCTTGTCCTTGCATAAATCCTTCAATGCAAGCACCTTCTGCGCATCTTTTATGAATTCATCCAGGCCAGCCGAAGTTGGTTCGTACAGCTTCTGGTGCATTATTGCTTTTTGTAAGCGCGCTTCAATCGCATTTAGTAAATCTGTATCATCAAAGGGTTTGGTCAGATAGTCATCCGCTCCAAGGTTCATCCCTTTCCTTATATCCGTTTTCTCCGTCTTCGCTGTAAGAAAAATAAACGGAATGGAAGCGGTATCCGGTTTCTTGCTTAGAATATGTAACACGCCATAACCATCGAGGTCAGGCATCATGATGTCACAAATGATCAAGTCAGGTTTTTCACGCTGGACCAATTCAACACCAATTTTTCCATTTGGAGCCGTGGCTACATCATAGCCCGCTAGTTCCAGTATTTCAGTTGTGTTTTCACGTACTTCCGGATTATCTTCAATAAGTACAATTTTTTTCATAACGAGGATTTTACATCAAATTGGTATACTAATGGTGAACTTGCTACCCTTGCCAAATTCACTCTCAAAAGTGATTCTACCGTCTAGCAAATCAACATAACGCTTTACAATGTTAAGGCCCAGTCCAGTACCCTGAATATTTCCAGAGTTGCTTGCCCGGAAAAAGCGTTCAAACAAATGCTTTTGATCTTCCGGGGCAATACCAATACCTTCATCCTGGACACTAAAATTGACTGTATCGTCATTTGATTCGCACACGAGCAGAATGTTCTTATTTACATCCGAGTATTTACTAGCATTCGAAATCAGGTTAAACATAATATTTCGCAATATCCGGGGATCGGAATTAATCTCTTTAATATCAGAGCTACATTTCACTGTGATCCTCTGCCCTTCCCTAAGAGTTGCATTCACTTCTTCAGCGATTTCATTGAAAAAATCATTTACCGTGATAGGTTCATTATTGACTTCTACTTTGCCTTCCTCCAATTTCCCCAGCGACAGGAAATCGTTTAAAATAACCGTGAGATGATTTACCGAGGACTTAATTCGACTCACATGTTTATTCACTTTTTCCAAGTCACCTTTATCCTTGTATTGTTGGATCAATGAGGCAGAACTAAGAACCGTGCTTAATGGAGTTCGGAATTCGTGAGAAGCAATGGAAACAAATTTTGATTTTAATTCATTTAGCTCCCTTTCCCCTTCTAATGCCTTTCGGGCTTCTTCCTCTGCTTTTTTTCGCTCTATAACTTCTTGTTCCAGTTTAATCACGGTATTATTCAGAGCTTCCGTTCGCATTTCTACTTTTTTTTCAAGCTCAGCGGCATAGGTAATCAACTGCTCTTCACTTTTTGAGAGAGCCTCTTCTGTTTTTTTTCGCTGTGATATGTCACTGATGAACGCCATGACCAGGAGCTTGCCACTCATTTTTGTGTAACTCAAACTTATCTCCACTGCGAATTCTGTTCCGTCTTTCCGCACCGCAACGAGATCCCTCCCGAATCCCATTCTCCTCGGGTTGGGGTTATCATTAAATGCCCTTCTGAAGCTTACATGTCCTTTTCGAAGCCGCTCCGGAAGCAAGCTTTCCAGCGGTTTTCCATTCAGTTCATTTTGGTGGTATAAGAAAAGTTGTTCAGCCATCGGATTGGCAATTACAATACCACCTTGTTCATCTACTATGATTATCCCCTCGGACATGCTTTGAAAAATCTCTCGAAAAGCTTCATTAGGTACAGCGGACACATCCATAAACAATCTGGCTACAAGTTCACAATTTAGCCAAGATGCTCATATGATGAAAATCAGATTTTTAATTGATGATTGCCAATATCTGCGCTCGTTGCAAGCCGTATGTTTGCAGAAGAGGGTTACCATACAAGAAAGGAACCATGAAGAAAGGGATATTATGCATTATTGATTTTTCGGATGCTTCAAAGGAAGTATTGAAATGGGCCGTTACATTAACTCAGGAGCTTGGCTGTACGCTTACTATACTTTACACTTATCGGTTTTTGAAACCTTATTCTAAGGACGGAGAGGTGGTAGAGATGAAAAGAAAAATCGAAAAAGAGGCAGCAGAAAAATTCAGCAAACTGGAGTCGGAGCTACTCGTTGGAAAAGGCATTTCCTATAGTTTCAAAGTGGAGGTGGGGTTCATAGCTGACCGGGTAAATAATCACGCCAGAAAAAATGGTGCGGACTTTTTAGTAGTTGGGCAAAAGATGGATTCCGTCAATAAGCAGTCGTTGGACGAACTGGTTGCTGATGTTCAAATTCCATTGGTGATTGTACCGTAACCAACTGGGAAAAATTTTGTAAGACACATCTTCATTTCATTAGGCATATCAAAGTCCATTCTGAAGGCCCACCCAAAATAAATTTCTTCAATCAGCTTACCTGTTTTTTTCGCTTAAGGTCTCCAAAGTGCTTTTCGTATTTATTTTAAAGAATCAAAGCCAGCGGGGTAGGGTTCATTAAAGTTGTGGGGGTTCGGGTTCACCAAAAAAAGAAAAAGCGACTTAATCAGTCGCTTTTCTCTGGTAGTGGGGACAAAAAAAATAAATTTGAGCTCGCACGATTGCTAAAACGACCTAATCGCATTCGAAGCTAATCGGAAAAACACTGTCATGCAGTATTTTCGTTTCAGGGCGATTGTAGAGCCTTGCCCAACTTTTCGCCCTCCTGATTCCAGTTATCAGGACCTACTGACCCGAGGGTTTTGATCTGACTCTCACTAACCTATTAGCTTTTGACGAACTCTGCATTCACCAATATGTTTACTTCATCACCCACAACAGCACTGGGGATGTTTAAGCCAATCGAAAAATCGGATCTTTTTAAGATGCCTACTACTTTAAACCCAGCAATAGTCTTATTGTTATTATTGTAGATACCGTTAAAAGTCAATTCTAGCGTAACGGTCTTGGTAATGCCACGAAGCGTCAGGTCACCTGTCACCTTATATTTTTTACCTTCTATTTTAGTGAACGTCTTGCTTTTGAAAGTTAGTACATTAAATTTTTCAGCATCAAAGAAGTCGGGACCCTTTAAATGTTTATCACGGTTTGGATCGCCTGTGTTGATGCTTCCAGCCTCAGCCCTCAGCTCAACAAGGGCATCGCTAAAGTCTTCATTTTTCGAACTGATATTGGCCTCATAAACTTCGATGGATCCTGTCGTTTCAGACACCATCATGTGCGATACACTAAATCCAAGGCGTGAATGAGCCTTATCCACTGACCAATTTGTTTGGGCTACGGCAAACCCTGTTACCAAGGAAGCCACAATTGATAATCCTGATGTTTTCATTTTCTTTTTTATTTTATAACAGCAAAACTACCGGGAGACCAAAAGAGGAAAAATAAAGTAGTTTAAGAAATCAATTATCCAGGATGACTTTTCGTAAGAAAATACCGATGGTTGTCTTTGTGACCGGGATGGAGCCATACTCATCGAAATCTAACGACACTCCAAATTGATTATTTTTATAAGCCACACCAGTTCTTACCTGCTGAAAGCTACGGGTATGTTCTGAAAATTTTTTCCAAGTGGTAAATAGTTGAGCGTACGTCAGAACACTCCAGTCATTCTTTAGAGGCCTCGAATATTGTATTTGCATAAATACATCTCCGTTAACGTTGTTGTCTTTTTCTGTATGGAAGACAGAAGGAATAACGACTACAACAAGGTGCTTCCTTCCGTCTAAAAAAAGGAATGATAGTTTCTCGGAGAATCCTGCAACACTGTTATAATAGAGTGAGGGTCCCAAATGTGCGCTTTTTGAAAAATTCCGATAAACTGAAGTCTGTACACCTGTTTCATCGTAAGGTAAATCTTCGTTGCGATAGAATTTTTGAAAGAACGCAAGCGTAGATACCGAGAATTTATTTTTTTCATCCAAGGGTTTAATGTTGAAAGAACTGAAATCACTTTTGTTAAACCCTGCTGTCAACTCAAGTTGAGTAACTTGTGCTGCTGATTTATTGCAAAATAATAGTATAAAGAAAAAAAGTATGGCCGATTCATTTTTCATCCCACAAAGAATTGGCATCTGTCGGGAATAAAAAATAAACTATTTTAAGAAATCAGCCTTTTGCAATTTTCCTTCTAATCATGCTTAGAAACTCAGGAGTAATACCAAGAAACGCGGCCACATGCTTTTGAGAAAGGCGTTGTTCCATTTCCGGGTATTTGTCAATAAAATTTAAATACCGCTGTTCTGCAGTGAAAGAAAGGTTTTGATTAATACGCTGCCGCTGGGCTATCAAAGCATTTTGAAAAACCATCCGGTAAAAGCGTTCAAATTTTGGAACACGTTGGAAAAGTGAGTCGAGATCATGCTTTGAAATTTGAAGTATCTCAGTGTCCTCCAGAGCGTCAATATAACAAGTGGCCGGAGTTTGGGTTAAAAAACTATAAAGGTCACCTATCCACCAATCCTCTATGGCGAACATTAGTATGTGTTCGAATCCGTTCTCATCAATTGTGTAAGCTCTCAAGCAGCCCTTTGTAATAAAATTTTCAGTGTTACAGACATCTCCTTTTTTAAGCAAAAACTCTTTCCGCTTGATTGTTTTAGGATGAAGTAATGAAACATACAGTTCAGTTTCAGTTTTATCAAGCTGGATATGCTTGGCAACGTTTTTAAGAATTAAGTCAACGTTCATCCTATTGCTTAATGGAGGCCTAAATTATGAAATATCTCACTCAGAAGATTTTCGATTATCTGTTATAGCCAGTCCCTTGTTGTCATCGATAATCACCAGATACCAACTCGTTGTCAGCTCCGTTTACAAGATGGAAACCCTAGAAACAGAAAACCCCCAAGAAAATACCGAGAACGGTACTCTTGAGGGTTACTTAGTAGCGGGGACAAGACTCGAACTTGTGACCTTTGGGTTATGAGCCCAACGAGCTACCAACTGCTCCACCCCGCGATATATCTTCTCAGAACCTGCTGTTCTGATGCTTTCTCTTTTTAGGTGCAACCTTCACTAAGGCTGCTCCCGAAAACCTCGGGACTTATCCCGCGATTTGGGACGACAAAAGTAGAACCACTTACCGTAAAAACCAAATCAAAAACAAACTGTTACCTCTTTCGTAGTTCGTTTTGTAACTTCCACGCTTAATTTTTTTAGATAATGACGATCGATCTACGCAGTGATACCGTGACCAAACCCACGCCTGGAATGCTCCAGGCCATGATGCAAGCCCCTGTGGGTGACGATGTTTTCGGGGAAGACCCCACCGTAACTCTACTGGAAGAAAAATGTGCAAAAATATTGGGGATGGATGGGGCCGTGTACTGCCCTTCCGGTACCATGACGAACCAAATCGGAATTAAGGTACTTACCCAACCTTTTGAAGAGGTCATTTGTTACAAAGGCTCGCACATCTACCGGTATGAGGGCGGTGGACTGGCCGGTAACAGTAATGTAAGTGTAAGACTGCTGGATGGAGACCGTGGACGAATATCCATTGACGAAATCACCGGAAACATCAGCAATAATAAAGATCCACACCAGGCCATCAGCTCAGTGGTAAGCCTGGAAAACACCGTGGTACGGGAAGCTGGAAGCTACTACACACTTCAGCAGATCAAAGCCATCAGCGAATTTGCCCGTTCAAAAAACTTAAAGATGCACCTGGATGGCGCGCGGTTCTTCAATGCTATCACTGAAACAGGTGACAATCCATTAGAATACGGAAAACATTTTGATACGATCTCGATCTGCTTATCCAAAGGACTGGGCGCTCCTGTCGGTTCTATATTAGCCTATAAAAAAGAATACGAGACTAAGGCCAGACGCATGCGGAAAGCGTTTGGCGGAGGCATGCGACAAGCCGGCTTTCTGGCAGCTGCCGGAATTTACGCACTCGATAATCATGTAAGGCGTCTCAAAGATGATCACGCGAAAGCAAAAGCATTGGGCGAAGCAATTCAGAAACTGGGATGGGTGAGTTCAATGATGCCAGTCGATTCCAACATCGTCATCTTTGATGTTGCAAAAAACCTCACCCCTGAAAAAGTGTTAGCCAAATTCAGTGAGAATAATATCAAAGCGCTGATGTTCAGTGCTACTCAAATCAGGCTCGTCACTCACCTGGATTTTACAGATGAAATGCTAAATAAATCGATCGAAATTTTTAAAAAGATTTCTTTCTAAGTCATGTTGTTCAACTCACCATCTCCATTGGCCGAACGAATGCGGCCGATCACACTCGATGACCTCATCGGGCAGGAGCATTTGGTGGGAGCGAACGGCATCATTCGGAGGGCCGTTGTATCAGGAAATGTTCCCTCGATGATTTTGTGGGGCCCCCCGGGCGTAGGCAAGACAACGATCGCGAATATCATAGCACACGAAGTAAAGCGCCCCTTCCACGTACTCAGCGCGGTGAGTTCAGGAGTGAAGGATGTACGTGAAGTCATTGAAAAGGCCAAGTTTGCACCGCGTACGATCCTGTTCATTGACGAGATTCACCGTTTCAACAAATCACAACAGGATGCACTGTTGGGTGCTGTCGAAAAAGGAACCATTACCCTGATTGGCGCAACGACTGAAAATCCTTCGTTTGAAGTCAATTCAGCTTTGCTTTCGCGATGCCAGGTGTACACACTCAAGTCGCTAAGCGAGGAAGAGTTGCTCAAACTGGTGGATCAGGCATTGAAGCGCGATGAGGAGTTGAAGTCTCGTAAAATCATCATTAAAGAACACCAGGCGCTGTTGAATATTTCCGGTGGCGATGCCCGCAAACTATTGAACCTCGTTCAGTTAATCGCAGAATCCATTGCGGGAGACATTGTGGTGACTGATGAGTTGGTAATCAACACGGCACAAAAGCACATTGCCATTTATGATAAAAGTGGAGAACAACACTACGATATTATTTCTGCTTTCATCAAATCGTTACGTGGCAGCGATCCGAATGCTGCCGTGTATTACCTGGCCAGGATGATCGAAGGTGGAGAAGACGTGCGGTTCATTGCTCGAAGAATGGTGATCCTCGCCAGCGAAGACATCGGCAATGCAAATCCGACAGCGCTAGTCATGGCAACAACGACATTCCAGGCTGTGGATGTGATCGGATACCCTGAAGCGCAGCTCATTCTTTCTCAGTGTGCGATCTACCTTGCGTCTTCTCCGAAAAGCAACAGCGCTACAGTTGCTATTGGCGCTGCTATGAATGCTGTGCATGAAAACGGTGACCTGCCTGTACCTTTGTCTATTCGCAATGCGCCAACCAAACTGATGAAAGACATGGGCTATGGCAAGGAATATCAATATGCTCACAGTTATGAAAATAATTTTGCTGAAATGGAATTTCTTCCGGACAAACTCAAGGGCACGAAGTTTTACGAGCCGGGAAGGAATGCGAGAGAAGAGGAGCTGAGAAGCTATCTCAAAAAATTATGGAAAGAGAAGTATGGCTATTAAGTTTGAATTGAATGAAGCAACTGATTTTTGAATCATCCCCGGCTTTCGTGCTGGTCTCTGTTCTGGTAGGGCTGGGTTATGCTACTTTGTTATATCGTTCTAAACATCCCTGGAGCATCAATATCAACAGGCTCTTGTTTGGATTGCGCTTCATGGTGGTGGCGTTACTATCCTTCCTGCTGATGGGTCCTATCCTGAAATTGACTAACCAGCTCTTTGAAAAGCCCGCTGTCGTGTTGCTCGTGGACAACTCCTTATCTCTGAAAGAAGTTGTTGATTCGGTAAAGCTGAAAAAAGATCTTGGTGACGTAACCGCACAACTATCCGAAATCGGGTATGATGTAAAAGTGAAGACGTTAACCGATTCTGAAGCTGAAAAAATAAAATTTGACCAGCAGACATCGGACCTGAATGAGGCCCTCAAGAAAACACTTGTTGATTTTGAAGGAAAGAATCTGAGTGGAATCGTATTATTTACGGATGGAATTTATAATTCCGGGGTCTCACCTGTATACTCTTCGTGGCGTGTACCGGTTCATACTGTTGGTCTTGGGGATACCACAGAACACTCTGACCTAATTTTAAAGAATGTTGCTTTCAACAAAATTGTCTACCAGGGCAACCGCTTCCCGGTACGTGCAGAAATTGCCGTGCAGGCATTGCCGAATCAAAATGTTTCGGTGTCCGTCTTGAAAAACGGAGTCGTTGTCAGCCAACAACAAAAGAATACAGGCAATAAATCTTTTCTTGAATTCGATTTCCTTGCTGATGCTAAAGACAAAGGGATTCAGAGGCTGGATGTTGTTATTGAACCCGTCAACAAAGAATCCAATCTTAAAAACAACAGGACAGGAATCTTCGTAGAAGTTGTTGAGGGCAAGAAAAAAATCCTCCTGATCGCTCCCGCACCTCATCCTGACATCAAAGCGCTTCGCGAAGTGATTGAAAAGAATTCGAACTATGAATTGATCGTCCATATTCCTGGGCTTTCCAAAACAGATCCGACAGCGTTGCGACCAGGACAGGAGGAGTTGATCATCTTCCACCAACCTTTCGATGTAGACTCGAAAACATCAGCACTATATAATGAACTCAGCAAGAGCAAGTCTTCTGTCCTCCTGATCATCGGAAACAAAACGAATCTGCGTCAATTAACAGCGGGAGGAGTTCCTTTAAATTTTGAAAATCCTTTTCAGAAAGATGAAGTAACTGCAAGCGTGAATGCTGCTTTCCATGATTTTGACTTCGTAGATAATAGCAATGCAGGCTTTTCTCATTTTCCACCAGTGCAGGTACCTTTTGGGAAGTTCACTTATCCACCCACGGCACAGGTGATGTTAAACCAACGGATCGGTAGTGTGATCACAGATCGTCCGATGTTACTTGTTTGGGAAGACGCCAATCACAAAACGGCTGCCTTCATTGGAGAAGGTCTGTGGCGCTGGCGACTGGATGAATTCTCATCTACGGAGAAAACGGAAATATTTGACGGTACTTTTTCAAGACTTGTTCAATACCTGAGTACACTGGAGGATAAACGCAAATTCAGATTCTTTCCTGTACAAAATGAATTTACAGATGCCGCTCCTGCGTTGTTTGAAGGGCAAGTGTACAACGATCTTTTTGAAAAAATGTATGGCAACAAGATCGACCTTTCGTTACGGAATGAGCAGGGCGCTGTGACAAACTACAGTTATACACTGAGCCCCGGCGGAGAGCGCTACAGTGTCGGCGGGTTGAAAGAAGGTACTTATTTCTATTCTGCCTCTACCGAGGTGAATTCAAAAAAGGAAACAGTAACCGGTCAGTTTTCCGTGACTGCTCAAAATGTAGAATCACAAAATCTCGTAGCTGATTTCGGGTTGCTGAGGAAACTCTCTGCTTCAACCGGTGGAAATTTTTTTAAAGCTGGCAACCTAGGGCAGCTCGTCTCGAATTATAAAAAGACTGAAGCAAAGAGTTTAATCCACACCGAAGAGACTTTCAGCCCGCTTGTTCAGGCGAAATGGTTTTTCTTTTTGCTATTGGTTTTGATTAGTGCTGAATGGTTTCTCCGAAAATATTCGGGAAGCTATTGATTCAGTATTGAAATACACCCAGCGGTGACTTGATTGTCACCTTTTTTTCATTTGATGCCTCCACACGTCCGATTACTTTGGCATCTACACCAAAGCTTTTCGAAATACTGATGACTCGTTCCGCATATTGCTCATTTAAGTAAATCTCCATGCGGTGTCCCATGTTGAAGACTTTATACATCTCTTTCCAGTCGGTTCCGCTGCAGTCGTGAATCAGTTTGAACAAAGGGGGTACATCAAAGAGGTTGTCTTTAATGACATGAAGATTGTCAATGAAGTGTAATACTTTCGTTTGAGCTCCGCCACTGCAATGCACCATGCCATGAATTTGCGATCGCAATTCTTTGAGGACTTCCAGAATGACGGGAGCATATGTTCTTGTTGGTGATAGTACAAGTTTGCCCGCATTTACAGGTGATCCGATCACGGGATCGGTAACCTTATACTTTCCGGAATAAACCAGGTCCAGTGGCACATTGGGGTCAAAAGACTCCGGGTATTTTTTAGCATACTCCTTGGCGAACACATCATGACGCGCTGAAGTAAGTCCGTTGCTGCCCATACCACCATTGTACTCTTTCTCATACTTCGCCTGACCAAAAGAAGCCAAGCCTACGATCACATCACCACTTTGAATCCTGCTATTATCAACGACATCACTTCGTTTCATACGGGCGGTTACCGTACTATCAACGATAATAGTGCGAACTAAATCTCCAACATCTGCTGTCTCCCCTCCCGTACTATGGATTTGCATTCCATGCTGGCGAAGCATTTCTAAAACTTCCTCTGTGCCTTCAATGATGGCTGATATTACTTCGCCTGGAACCAGGTTCTTATTTCTTCCTATCGTGGACGACAATGCAATTGGCCCAGTGGCACCCACACATAAAAGATCATCCACATTCATGATGATGGCGTCCTGCGCAATCCCTCTCCACACACTCAGGTCGCCAGTTTCTTTCCAGTAGATATAAGCAAGTGATGATTTTGTTCCTGCACCATCCGCGTGCATAACCGTACAGTATTCCGGATCGGCCGCCAGAAGGTCAGGCATGATCTTACAAAACGCCTTTGGAAAAAGGCCCTTATCAAGTTTTTTAATGGCCTGATGAACGTCTTCTTTGCTGGCGGAAACTCCGCGCTGGGTGTAACGATCAGTGTTCAAAATTTTCGTGGTCTATTTCAGTTTCACTCCAACAAAATAGTACCCGACAGAGGAGAGCGCGTTGTAGGGAACATTGTTGAAGTAAGCGCGGGGTTGCCTGGCACCCCCGTATCCAGGGCCATATCCCCCGGGTGAGTTACCATAAGATGGGCTCATTGACTGGTTCTGGGCCATGTTGGTGTTGTTTTTGGGAGTGTAACGTCCTGTTTGAAATTCAACTCCCATTATTGTCACCTCTTTTTTGTTGATGCGAAATGCCTTGAACGGAATTTTTGCTTCGTAAATGTACGCACCATCCTCCTGCGCAAGGATCAAAGCTTCTATCCCATTGGTTAGACCAAGTCTGCTGGAAACAATACTTTGTTTCGCTAACCCGATAAGTTCGACAACTTCAACATCGCTTACCAGCTCCTTTTTCAGTTGCGCCATACTTTCGATGTCGCTTGCTCTGTCTACAGCGGTCGGTTCATTTTTTTTGAATTCACTCTCGTCTTTCCCGACAGGATATTTCAGTCCTACTTTACCTTTTCGTTTTCCGCTGGGATTGAGCTTAAGGTACAATCCGAAGAGTCCTATTTTCTGCTGCGTCAGGTCATCGGCTACTTTGAGGCGGATGTACAAGTTGTTTTCATCGTTACCAACATTGCAGAAGAATTTCCCGTCTGGGTCCAGCCACCACTCTCCAGGCCAGTCCTCCACGTGTCCGTCAATAACCGGAGGCTTTTCGAAAGAGATGCTTTCTTTCTCGCTTTTCTGCCCAAAAGCACTTGTAGCCAATACAATCAAAAAGAGGATACTAGATTTTTTCATAGCCGAAATCGAAAGTCCAAAATTAATCAATCTGCCAATTTACCCCTCACCTATCTCAGTTTCAGTTTGTAAAAAAAATCCCAGGCGATGATCCCCAAACAAACCGAAATATTGAGCGAATGCTTGGTTCCCACCTGGGGGATTTCAAGGGCAATATCTCCGTAACTGATAACTGCCTCACTGACACCATTGACCTCATTACCGAATACCAGGCAGTATTTTTTGTCTTTTTCCGGATTGAATTTATCCAACGAAATACTGGCTGTAGTTTGCTCGATGACCACTACCTGGTATTGGTCATCCTTTAGCTTTTTGGCTGCATCCTCCGCTTTATCAAAATACTCCCAGGCCACTGATTCAGTAGAACCCAATGCAGTCTTATGAATTTCGCGGTGAGGCGGTGTTCCAGTAATTCCGGTCAGGTAAATTTTCTCGATCCGAAATGCGTCTGCCGTACGAAACGCAGAACCCACGTTATGCAGACTCCTCACGTTATCCAACAAAATGGAGACCGGGATTTTCTCTGACTCTTTAAATTCGTCAACCGAAATTCTCCCCAGTTCTTCAAGTTTCAGTTTTTTCATCACGATTTCAATTGACTCAGTAATGCGACTGTTTCTTTGGCCTCACGCACATCATGCACGCGTAAAATTGAGGCGCCTTTCATCAGCGCCAGGGTATTCAATGCTGTTGTACCGTTCAACGCTCCCTCAGGATTTGTTTTCAGTGTCCTCCAAATCATGGATTTTCTGGAGAGACCTGCCAATATTGGCTTTCCCAGTATCTGGAGCTGATCCAAGTTTTGAAGGAGTTGAAAATTTTGTTCGACCGTCTTGGCAAAACCAAAACCCGGATCGATGATGATGTCTTTTACACCAAGTTGAGTCAACTTATATATTTTTTGATGAAAATATTCTATTAGATCTCTGATCAGATTTTCGTATTGAGTTAAACTGGTCATAGTCTGGGGGGTGCCACGCATGTGCATCAAAATGTAGGGCACGTTTAACGACACTACTGTTTCAAACATCTGTGTATCCAACTCTCCGCCCGAAATATCATTAATCATTCGGGCCCCTTCTTCCACCGCTGCTCTTGCCACCGCTGAACGAAATGTATCAATAGAAATAGTCGTTGAAGGAAAATTTTCTACAACTGATTTAATGACAGGAAGCACCCTCTTTAATTCCTCCTCCACAGAAATTTCCACTGCTCCGGGCCGGGTAGAATACCCTCCAACATCGATGAAGTCCGCTCCTTCCGAAAGCATTTTTTCTACTTGCTTTAATTGAGAACCATCAGCAGCATATTTTTTTCCATCGTAAAAACTGTCGGGGGTCACGTTGAGAATGCCCATGATCCGCGGCTGAGAAAGGTCTATAAGCCTGCCCTGAACATTCAGTGTTTTGTTGACCGAAAATATTTTACTTTGCATGCTTATGAACGAAAAAACAACGCACGAATATAAAGAGGTGATTGCTGGCTGCAAAAAGTTGTTTGCCAAGAAAACGCATGATTACGGAACAGCGTGGCGCGTGCTGCGTTTGCCTTCCATTACCGACCAGATTTATATCAAAGCCCAGCGTATCCGTAGCATCCAGGAGAAGGGAACTCAAAAGGTGGAGGATAGCATAAAGGATGAATTCGTAGGGATTATCAACTACTGCCTCATCGCTATGATACAAATGAATCTCACCAATTCAGACCGGACGGAGATGGACTTTAAAGAACTCGAGCCACTCTATGATAAAGCAGTGAATGAGACGTTTGACTTGGTTCAAAATAAAAACCACGATTACGATGAAGCCTGGCGCGACATGCGCGTAAGCTCAATGACCGACATTATTCTTATGAAATTGTTAAGAGTAAAACAAATCGAGGACAATCAAGGAAAAACATTGGCAAGCGAAGGAGTTAAAGCAAATTACCAGGACATGATTAACTACTCCGTGTTTTGCATGATCAAATTGTCCACCGTTGATTGACCGCGATCGGCAGTAAAACAATATGGCATTTAAGTTTGAAAAATTGGAGGTGTGGCAAGAAGCTGTTGAATTAAGCTTGAAAGTTCATCAGCTGACTGAGTCCTTTCCGAAAGAAGAGATGTATAACCTGACCTCGCAAATAAAAAAGGCTGCCGATTCAGTCTCTTTATATATCGCAGAAGGTTCAACCGGCCAGGGTAATACTGAATTTAAAAGACTGCTGAGCTCGGCCGTTAGGTCAGGAATAGAAGTTGTAGGATGTCTTCACTTAGCTAAAAAAAGAAGTCTGATCTCCGAAGAAGAATTCAGTTCGGTATATGAGTTTTCTGAAAAACTTGTTAAACGCCTTCAGATCTTAAAAAAATCAATACCCATTTTTTAACTTGAGCGCTGTGGTCGGCAAGACCATCTCTATCTAAACCATATGCAAAAGATCTTAGACCAGTTTTCCCGCTTCTTTGTTGGAGCACTATTTATTTTCTCCGGGCTAATCAAACTCAACGACCCGGTCGGTACACAGATCAAAATGGAAGAGTACTTCGAAGTCTTCACGGACGACTTCGGCTCATTCTTTCACCACTTCATTCCATGGTCGTTGGAGATCGGCATGATCATGATTGTACTTGAACTCGCCCTAGGCGTGGCCATTCTCATTTTTTGGCGAATGAAATGGACAGGCTGGACACTTTTGATACTAATGCTTTTCTTCACGTTTCTTACTTTCTATTCCGCTTATTTTAACAAAGTCACTGATTGCGGATGTTTCGGCGATGCTATCAAACTCACACCATGGCAATCGTTCTCTAAAGATGTGGTACTGATGATTTTTGTAATGCACTTGTTTTGGTACAAGCACCGTTACGTCCCTGCCTTGCGCACACGGGAAGGAGATGCTGCAATCATCGCAACTACTGCCATCAGTTTATTTCTTGGAATTTATGCCATCCGACACTTGCCTTTCAAAGATTTCAGAGCCTACCGGGTTGGCAACAACATTCCTCAGCAGATGCAGCCCCCCGAACAGCCTATCATCGAATATGTTTTTGAAAAAGATGGCAAGGAAGTCACTTCGCTGAAATACATAACCGAAGAAGGATATAAATACATTTCTTCCCGCGTGACCAATGAGGACAAGATCAAGCCTAAGATTACAGACTACAGCGCAACGTCTCCCGAAGGCGAAGACAAAACCCCCTATACTTTCGAGGGGAACAAATTGCTGATCACAGTTAATGTGGAAAAGGCTTCCTTAAAAAACATTGCCGCTATTCGCGAACTCACTCAAAAACTCGAGGGGAAAGTGGAGTGTATCATCCTGACTTCTTCTAGCAACGAATCGATTGAAAAATTCAGACATGAAAATCAACTTGCCGTTCCTTTTTACTCAGTCGATGCAACGGTTTTAAAAACAATTATCCGCTCCAATCCTGGAATTGCACTCTGGAAAAACGGAACAGTGCTGGGCAACTGGCATAACAATGATACCCCGACTGCTGACGAAGTGATGAAACTTGTTGCTCAATGAAGGTCTTCCTGATCGGTCTGCCGGGAAGCGGGAAAACAACTTGGGGAAAACAGCTCGCTGAAAAGCTATCTATCACTTTTATTGACCTGGACCTGGAGATTGAAAGGCGCGAAGGGAAAACGGTTCAGGAAATTTTCGCAATCAAGAAAGAGAATTATTTCAGAGAAGTAGAGTCCCGGACTTTGAAAAATCTGTGCTCGGATACTTCCAGTTTTGTCATGGCAACCGGGGGAGGCACACCTTGCTTTTTTGACAATATGGAGTTAATGAATAAGTCGGGTAAAACATTTTTTCTTGACCCGCCGGTCTCAGAAATAACATCAAGGCTTTTGAAAACAAATCTCTCTGAACGACCCCTCTTTGCAAAACTCGGCACAGACCAACTTAAAGATAAAATTCAATGGCTACGGTCTCAGCGGATCAGCTTTTACAAGCAGGCCCACACGACCATCGACACAAGCTTTGTTTCGTTAGATGACCTTGCTCAGAAAATTACATATTGAACCCAACGGTCACCATCACCGATAAATTTGAAGTCTGCAGATTGGCTACCGGTGTCTGTGGAGTGTAGTGATAAACAACATAGGGCGCATTCCATTGAGACTGGATTACTCCGAGGTCAACAAAAAATTTATCGGTTCGATATCCCAGTCCTCCTGAAATTCCGGTAATCGCATTATCGATATTGTATTGTTTGAAAGCATAGGGATCCGGCATCAGGCTGTACCCGGCTCTAATCCTGTATTTCTTTAGCAAGCGATATTCGCCACCCAATCTGATGTTCATGGCTTTGCCATAAAATGTTTTTATGTCTGCGTTGTCCTGCGCAAAATCAAGGCCATCGGTTTGCGAGGTCAGTGAGGATTTACTATAGTTAACGCTCTCCACGTCAGCAGTGATCAGCCCGGCCTTGGCAATGAAAACCGTAGCCCCCGCTCTGATCCTCCATGGCGTAGCCAGCGTATAATTGGCCAGCAACGGATCACCGAAAGAATCAGTATAGCCGCCATCGAGCGTTCTGGTATTGCTCGTGTAAGTCACATCAACGTACTTGTAATTATTCCATCCCGAAGACAATGTTGCGGAGTAACTGTCAGCGATGGAATAGAAGTACGTAGGCGTAGCTATTGATATACCAAATTGAATGAAGTCTTTCGGTCTGACAATCGCCCCGATTGTAGCATTAATTCCAGACCCTTTAATTGTATAATCTTCTGACAAAGTAAATCCATAAAGCGGACCGCCAGGAAATTGCTCCTGGTATGTTCTTGTAGAATGATAGTTAAAACTCGGAAGTCCCACAGCGAATCCCAGATAAAAGAGATCATTGTAGTTTAAGCCATAAGCAAAATTCACCTGGTTCTGCGCCCCGGTTATTTTCGCCTGTTCTTGCTGAAGCGGAATCTGATCTACATAAGTGTGATACTGTGATGAATCAGCATTTTTTGTGACCTCGTTCGCGGGTCCAATCAGAAAATTATTGAAAGCCAGCCTGGACAAGCTATAGTAGGAAGCACCGTTTGACTGAAATTGCGATGGATAGTAGCCATTATCAAATGGTTTGTTGCCGTTGCTTTGCGCAATAAAATAATCGATCAGGGAATTGTATGGGTTAGTTCCCGAGTAGCTGATGTTCTGATTAAAATTATTTGTTCGGGTGAGAGAAATGGCAAAGTTCCCACTAATCATTTTTCCGTTCGACTTGTCACTGTGTAGCACAATGCTAAATCCGGGAATATTGAAATTGGATTTGGAGTCACTTACTGGCCCATTGGATAAGTTGGTGGTGGTGCCATTCAAATAGCTGCCCAGTGTGGATGAGATATTGTTGAAGTTTGTTCCTATTGAAAGGGTCCCTTCAGAACGATTGTAAAATCCCAACCCGGCAGGGTTTGTAAAAGCAGTACTATAATCACCTCCCAATGCCACCTGCGCCCCGCCCATCGCCTGAATCCGGGCACTTCCACCGGGATTGATTCTGCTAAAAATTAATGCTTCGTCAAAGTAAGATTGCGCGCGCGTGCCGAGTGAAAAAAACATAGCAATACAACCCAGCACCAGGCCGAAATTCTTTTTCATAAAACTGTATTTAGTCAGATAGAAAGACGAATCAGAGAAACGGGTTTATCGTCTTCCATGGCCTCCACCGCCTACATGTCCGCCTCCTCCACCGCCACCAACTGAACCGCCGGAGAAGCCAGAAGTACGCATACCTCCATTACCCCAGTTGTTTGAAGGTTGACTCCAGGTGGCCTGGCGTGTATTATTTGAGTTACCCCAGTTTGTGTTGGTCGAACCATTGTTGCCCCAGAAAGAGCTGCGTGAACCTGATCCTGTGTTCCATGAACTACCACGGTTATTCGTAGCGCTTTGTTTCCATGCACTGTTGTAATACGAGGATTGGTTTGAAGCCATTCTTGATCCAGAGTTTGTGCGACCTGTGAATCCAGAACCTCCGCGTGCAGTAGAACCATTAGCTGTATAATAGCCGGTGTTTGATGCTGATGAAGTGCGTACCGGATGTCTTCCGTAAACCGGGCCAAGATCAGCAGGATTTGAGGTGTTGCCTACTACTACCACTGTCGGATAGCCGCCCATTCCGTAACCGCCATAACCATAGCCAAAAGGATTGTAGCCGTAGCTATATGGACTGTAGCCGAAACCGTAACCAAATGGACTGTACATGCTGGACATGCCGTAACCCATGCCATAGTAGCCTAGGCCATAGCCCATGCCGAAGGAACTTCCGTAACCAAAGGGACTATAACCATAGCCCATCCCCATGCTTGAATAAGGGCTGTAGCCATAACCGTAAGGACTGCCGTACCTTCCACCGTTGTAAGCATAGCTGTTATTGCAGTTGCAATTATTTCCGTACAAACTCTGATTTACATTCGGCTGATAGTTGGGATTGAAATACGACTGAGTGCTCGCAACATTCGATCCTACTTTAGCTCCTGCTACATAGTCCGGATTTTCGTTTCTAGCTGAATAGCTGTCAGAAGGGTTGATGTTCTGAGCCGTTCCGTTTGATCTTGCTGAAGCTAACACCACTTCTTCACGACTCTTCAGGTTAATCTTCGCACGATCTTTTGATGAGAAATACATATCATCATTCTCTTGCGCGAAAGCGCACACCCCGGTAGCCAAAGCTGCAAGGGACAATAAGATTGATTTTGTTTTCATAGTCTTCAAGGGATTGCTCCTCATAGTTAATAACGTAAATCTAATGAATTCGGGCATTTTATTAAACACATATTCACAAAGAGAATGCCACACTGAATATATTTGTTGTCCAATTCATTTGTAGAACAAAAAAGATGGGAAAAGAGATCACAAGCAGGTCGGAAGACTATTCGCAATGGTACATTGATCTGGTAAAGAAGGCTGATTTGGCTGAAAATTCGGATGTTCGGGGGTGTATGGTAATTAAGCCGTACGGGTACAGCATTTGGGAAAAAATGCAACAAGCCCTCGACAAAATGTTCAAGGACACAGGTCATACCAATGCTTATTTCCCTTTGTTCGTTCCAAAGTCATTTCTGGCCAGAGAAGCCAGCCATGTGGAGGGTTTTGCCAAGGAGTGTGCCATTGTGACTCATTATCGTCTGAAAAATGACCCAAATGGGGGTGGCGTAATCGTTGATCCGGAGGCAAAGCTGGAGGAAGAACTTATCGTTCGTCCAACTTCGGAGACTGTAATCTGGAATAGCTACAAAAAGTGGATACAATCCTATCGTGATCTTCCGATACTCATCAATCAGTGGTGCAATGTTGTTCGCTGGGAAATGCGCACACGCTTGTTCTTACGGACGACTGAATTTTTATGGCAAGAAGGACACACCGCACATGCTACTGCTGTTGAAGCGGTCAAGGAAACGGAGCAGATGCTTGACATCTACGCTGACTTTGCAGAGAACTTCATGGCGATGCCAGTGATCAAAGGAAAAAAATCAGAAGGTGAAAGATTTCCGGGCGCAGTCGACACTTACTGCATAGAAGCTTTGATGCAGGATGGAAAAGCGCTGCAGGCGGGAACATCACACTTCCTCGGGCAAAATTTTGCCAAAGCTTTTGATGTGCAATTCACTAACAAAGAAGGAAAACTCGAGTTGGTGTGGGGAACTTCGTGGGGAGCAAGCACTCGGTTGATGGGTGCGCTTATTATGACGCACTCAGACGATGATGGACTTGTTCTACCGCCAAAGCTGGCACCAATCCACGTGGTGATTGTTCCGATCTTTAAGAATGAAGAAGAGTTGAACAAAATTTCCGCCAAGGTGGAAGGCATTACTTCTGCTTTGCGAAAAGCTGGCTTCTCCGTAAAGTTCGACAACCGCGATACACACAAACCGGGATTCAAGTTTGCCGAGTATGAGATGCGTGGTGTACCTGTGCGGATTGCCATTGGTCCACGTGACCTTGAAAACGGAACTGTAGAAGTTGCTCGGAGAGACACCAAGGAGAAGCAATTGATGAAAATGGAAGACGTGGTAGGTGAAATTCCAAAACTCCTTGATGCTATCCAGCTAAATATCTACAACAAGGCATTGAAGTTCCGAACAGATAATACACGGAAAGTGGATTCTTATGCTGAATTTAAAAAAGCATTGGATGAAACTCCGGGATTCATTCTGGCGCATTGGGATGGCACGAAAGAATCAGAGGCAGCTATCAAAGAAGAAACCAAGGCCACTATCCGTTGCATTCCACTGGATTCTCCAGAAGAAAGTGGAAAGTGCATTTACTCAGGCAAGCCTTCAAACAGAAGAGTATTGTTTGCCAGGGCTTACTAAGAATTCAAAAATTGTAAAATAGAAAAAGGCGTCCTTGAGACGCCTTTTCATTTTTAAAGACTTGAAATCATTTCATTGCTTTCACAATATCCACGAACTCTCGGGACTTGAGTGAAGCTCCGCCCACCAGTCCGCCATCTACATCGGGGCAAGAGAACAGTTCCTGAGCATTGTCTGCTTTTACACTTCCTCCATACAGGATGGAGATTTCTGCTGCCACGGCTGCACCATATTTCGAAGCCAGGTGCTGACGAATGACTGCATGCATTTCCTGTGCTTGTTGCGCGCTTGCTGTTTTACCCGTGCCGATCGCCCACACCGGTTCGTAGGCAATGACGACCTTTTGTAATGCTTCCGCACTCAAATGAAAAAGAGCTTCTTCTACCTGCTGTTTTACCAACTTTTCATGTGTTCCTTTTTCGCGAATTTCGAGAGGCTCACCGCAACAAAAAATTGGAGTGAGGTTTGCCGCCAAAGCTTTATCAACTTTCTTAGCCAAAAGTTTTCCGTCTTCTCCAAAGTACTGTCTGCGTTCACTATGCCCCAGAATAACATAAGGTATCTCCATTGACTTCAACATCAGGGCAGACACTTCACCGGTATAAGCGCCCCAATCATGCTCGCTTGCGTTTTGTGCACCGATTTTTACAGATGAGTTTCCTAATTGACTTTTCAGCGGAACGAGATATGGGGAGGGAACACATAAAACCACCTTCACATTGCCCTTTACTTCATCGATTGTCATGCCCATCACTTCGGAAGTGAGACTTTTTGCTTCTTCCAAAGTCTTATTCATCTTCCAGTTACCTGCTACTATTTTTTGACGCATGATTATTTAGTTGTTGATTATTAATTGCTAAAAAGGAGTGAGCTATTTTTTTACGTTGTAATCGAATATCTCGGAGGTATTGTCGCGGGTGAGGCGAACGCTTCTTACCGGGCTTTTGTAAGTGATGTGCACCAGGTTGGACTGGTCATCATGAATTTCTGTGATAAGATCATTGAGCACCTCGAGGGTCTTCAGTTTTTTAATATTCTCTATCTCGAGATAAGAAACAATGGAGATGTCTTCTTTCTCAAAACCAAGGAAATTCACTTTCGCGGGTTTGCCATCAATTTTAATTTTGATGTGTGCCTCAAGGTAGTTTTGGACCAGTTGTTTGGTGGCAAGGCCATTCTTGGGTTCAAGCAAATCCAGGTCAGGATCTTTTCGTTGCGCCCGCACCCCCAACTCAAGTTCGTCCACAAAAATCCGGGAAACCATTTGCAAGGATTTTGATTTTTCGTTGTACGTGATCTCGGTCACGGAAATGTGGATTGGGTGAATCCAGGAACACAATACGAGCAGGAAGCTGTAAATCATCGTTTGAAAAATTGGTTTCAAAAATACCTTTAACTTGTTGAAAAGAAAAAACGGATCAGCAACATTTGAGCCATTCTCTCGTTTCGGTAAAAAAAATTATGCGGTATTTCTTACTCTCCTTTGCCTGGGCCTTGCTTTTAATTTCGTGTAAAGAGGTCACTTACCCTGTAGCACAACCGGCAGGGATATCGTCTTTGAAGGAAGTGCCTTCCGCCCTACGAGGCTCTTTCCAGACCTATGATCAAACGACAGGCGATTTTTCGGATACGCTTATCATCGAGTCATGGGGATACCACATGAAAGACAAAAAAGACAAAGACTGGCTTGGACGAGGTACCCTCAGCGATACTCTTGTAGTGAAATTTTATCAGAACTATTATTTCGTAAACTTCAAAGTCAACGATCAATGGATATTGCGCCTGATTCGTCAGCATCCGAACGGGTCGGTCGAGTTTTTATCGATCGATGTACAAAAGGATGAAGGCAAAAAGAAGGATATCCTGAGTAAAATCTCGAAGAAACTTAAGATCACTGAATTCAAAAGAAAGGATGATATTTTTTATCAGATCAATCCTACTCCAGCACAGTTGATGACATTGATCAAGGAAGGGTACTTTACCGGAACGAAGCTGGATAAAGTAAAGCAGCGTTAGCCAAGCTGTTCTATCAGTTTTGAAAAATTTTTTTGAAGCAAGGTCCTCATTCTATCTGCTCGGATTTTATCGTATTTCATTTCGGAACTATCCATGTAGTTCACTTTCGTCATCTCCAGTTGAAGTGCATGAACATGATCCGAAGGTTTTCCAAAATGCCTCGTTATAAAACCTCCTTTGAAGGGATGATTGTGATTAACGACATAGTCACCGTGATCGAGTGAGCTCAGTGTCGTTTCGATGAGTCCCGGCGAAGCTGAAGTACCATCTGCATCACCCAGGATCAGGTCCGGAAATTTTTCTTTTTGTATTGTTGGCACCACCTGGCGAATGGAATGGCAATCCCACAATAAAACTTTTCCAAATTTCTTTTTCAACCGAGTGAGATTTTCTTGCAATTGCTGATGATAGGGCTTGTAATATTTCTCCAATCGCCGGTTTACTTCCTCCTGACTTATTTCTGATCGCTTGTCACGATACAGGGGTTCACCCAAAAAAGTAGTGGTTGGACAAAGTGCGGTGATGATTCGTCCGTCTGTGTACAAAGGTTTGCTTTGCGGATCTCGATTGAGATCAATTACCCATCGACTGTACTTAGCTGCGACTAAAGTCATTCCCATGGCGGGTGCAAAATCATACAACTGATGAACGAACCAATCCGTATCATCAGGTGCCGCTGTTAAATTCGAATTGTATTGATCGCGGAGTTCATCGGGAAATTCAGTTCCGCAATGTGGTACGCTGACTAAGATTGGAACTTCTGTTGCTGAGGCCAGTTGGATAGTGTAGTTCATTTTTTTGCATTGCTTTTCAAGCAATCTTTAAGCATTTCTCTTTGATGATTTGCCTGCTCGGCATTTTTTTGTGCCTCCATAGCTTTAAGATTTGCAATACTTTCCATCTCTTTAGCAATGCCTTGCTGAACAAATGCATATATCCACATGATCGAGACAATAAAGATCATCACTGTCAAAGCAATCTTAAGTCTTCGGTTACTCTTTTTGAGTTCCGAAATTGTTCTGTCCTTATAGAATTCAGAAGACGGTTGCATTATCATGCGATAGGAGAATTATTTCCTCTTCAGTCGTTCTTCTGCCAATTTATGTTGACGATCTGCCTCTAGCGCAGCCGCTTCCGCCAACATCTTTTGCTTCATCGCCTCCCCAGCAGCTTTCTGTGCCAACTCTTTTTGCTTCGCTACTTCCAGTGACTGGGCCACTGTAATGGCCGTCTTTTCACGCACAATTCCATTCTGTATCTGACCGTACACCAGGGCGACTAGTGTAACTAGCACTAACAATCCGGTTGTCACTTTCCATCGAAAATTGCTTTTCTGCAATTGTTCGATCAATTCCTGATTATTCGTTTCCATATCGATTGATTTTAAGGGTTCAATTTTGATCCATTGGATTTATTCAATTCCATTTGCAAAGAATCCATTCGAGACTGTGTTTTACTCAACTGCTTTTTGAGTGTAACATTTTGAACAATAGCAAACAGCATTCCTACGAACATGGAGCTTGCAATAAGCCCGGCAATTACTGCTTGCTTCTCGGCCTTTAGCAGTTCTCTCTTTAATTTTCGGTCTTTGTCCTCCGACTGCCCATCCATGATTTAAGATTTCGTCTTTTTCCTTCTCTCCTTCTTTGTGGGTTTCTTCTTGTCCTGATTTGCCTGCGCAAGCTCTTCTTTCGTTTTCTTTAGTTCATCAGCAAGTTGAATCACAATCTGACTATATAGTTGATTAGTCTCTTTCAGTTTTCTTGTCTCAGTGCCTTGGATCGATTTTTTCAATTTCATAATTCTTCTGTACGACTCGTCAATTCTTGATTTTGGAATTTCTCCGGACGCAACAAATCCTTTGATGACACTATAAACTTTCTTCACAGTACGTTCCTCTACTCCACCAATATTGTTTGAGAAGCATAAAATATCAACGCCCGCATTGATTGACAGTTTGATCGCCTCCTCAAATCCATAGTTACTGGCAATTGCTTTCATTTGCATATCATCGGAAAAAACAACGCCTTGGTAGTGCATTGATTTTCGTAGCATACTGTCCAATATTGGTTTGGAAAGCGTGCCTGGAAGTGCTTTGCGATCCAAGTTCTTATTTACAATGTGGCTACTCATGATCCCATCCACATAGCCGGAATCGATCATGTCTTTGTAAGGTTTCAGTTCGCGGGCTGTCCACGTGTTTGTAACGTCAGCAAGACCAAGGTGTGTGTCGTCTTTCGAACTGCCATGGCCTGGAAAATGTTTGAGCGCTGTAACAACACCAAACTTGCGATGCTGTTTCACCACTTCTTTGGCAAACAAAGTCACACTGTCCTCCACAGCAGAAAACGAGCGCCCGTTTTTTACGATGACTGGGTTCGTTGGGTTTACTGCCAGGTCAACGCAAGGAGCAAAATTTACATTAATGCCAAGGCCAGCCAGTGTTGCAGCTGTTGATTCAGCATAGAAGCGAACCGAGTCCAGTGACTTCGATTTCCCAATGGCCTCTGCTGTAATCGATCGGGCGAAACCGTATTTCTCTTTGAGACGATTGACTTTGCCGCCTTCCTGATCAATGCAAATGAATAATGGAATGGATGCTGCCTTCTGGTAAGTCCAACTCATTTTCTTGAAGGCTGCAAATGCGCTGGGTGATTTTGGAATATTCTTTTCAAAATAAATAAGAGAACCGACCTTACCTTGTCGTACTTCTTCCAATACGGCAGAATCAACTTCTGCTTTTGGCATACCAATCAAAATCATTTGACCGATTTTAATATCAAGACTGTCGGTTTGCGCCTTTGCGTAAACAGATGAAAAGGCTAAAAGTGCAAGTAAAAGTTTTCTGGTCATGTTAATTTTTATCACGAATTCGGTTTATGATTTTCTCCATCCTTTTCCGCACATCGCTGCCTGACGCTATAAAATTATTGTTAGCAAAACTGAAAATAAAAATTTTGCCGCGTTTCGTAACAAGGTATCCACTGAGGCTGGCATTATTGCTTAGCGAACCTGTTTTGCCAAACACATAAGGCTTTGGGGATTTGAAGTAGCCTCTCAACGTACCAGGTTTTCCTCCTACTGCTAGCAACTTGAACAACCGATCTTGTGGAACGAGTGCATAGATTTTCTCCCACAGTGCTACAATTGAACGTGGCGTGAAAAGATTATAGCGTGAGAGTCCTGAGCCGTCTACCCACTGCACTGTATCCGGTAAGCTGGTGAGAAAATTTTCTTTGGAATATTTAATGGCGATTTCCGGTCTCAATGTGTCACTCACCACAGAAGCACACTGAAGCAGCAACTGCTCAGCAATAAAGTTGTCACTGTCTACCATCATCACCTTGTAAACACTGTCGGCGGGTACGCTTTTCAGGATTTTTGCATTGCCAAAAGCAAGGAGCTGGATATCTTCTACATTCCGGTGAAGTGTGTCTTGCAGCAAAGCCCTTGTCAATTCTTCACTCGTAAAAAAAGGAATGGTCCATTTCTTCAACTTTCGTTTGCCGTCATGAAACATAAGCCGGTTGGAATTCATTTCCCGCACAATCTCGGTGGAGGCACGTGTTTCTGGTGAGACGTGAAAATCCAAAGCAAATCGCTGAGGTGTGAAAGTGAATTGATCGTTTTGTCTTTGGATAGTCATTACATTTCCGAAAACCGGGAATGGGGAACGCTCAACCGAATAATAGTCATTGTAGTCATCCCAGGCCCACCCGGACCCCATACGTTGGGTATGAAAATTATTTGCTGAAAAGAACAGCCTGCCCCGGTGCTCTTTAAGGAATTGATAAACTCGTCCGTTATCAAAAACATTCTTGTACAGAAAAGAAGGATCGCCCAATCCCTGGAAGACAAGTGAATCTTCCCGATGAATATATTTCAATGCTGCAATAGAATCTCCCAATAGTCGCAGTGAAGTATACAGTGTGAAAATTTTGGTATTCGAAGCCGGGGTAAAAAACTTGGCACCGTTAAAATCGGCCTTCACTTTTTTTGCACTGAGGTCATACAGGTAAAAGCCAACATGCTCGTGCAGTTGGCTTTCCATGTTGCTGATTTCTTTTTTTATGAAACGTGCAGAGGAGCACCCCATCAAGAAAAATGCGAGCACCAGTATTCTCATGCTTTATCCGAGAGATAACGCTCAACTAAGATTTTACGATGATGTGTTTCATGGCCAGGAATAATAAAACCAAGCGCCATTACCGAGAGTTCATTGTTATTTGAGAGGCCCTTGCGCGTGAGCATCTCCGGTGTGAAGCTCTCAAACAAATCGATGGTGGACGAACGCAAATGCACCATGTCCGAAGCAATTTTTTTCAATGGACGACCGGAGGCATTGGCTTGAGGAGCATAGTCATTTTCTTCAAAACCCGGCAAAGGAGTTTTGTCGTTTCTTGCAAAACGTAAGGCCCGATATCCGAAAATCCGCTCCGCATCGATCATATGACAGAGTAACTCCCGCACTGTCCACTTACCGGGCGCATACGCAAAGTCCGCTTTCTTTTCCGGGATGGAGTGCACCAGTTCTTGCATCCGGTGTCCTGAAATACGAAGGGCCTGAAGAATATCCGGCTCTTCAATTTGTTTTACATAGTTTTTGTAGAAGTGTGGAACAGTGTCAAGATTGAGCAGCATAGTGTTGTTAGTCTTAAAGTTTGCTTATCAATTCAATATAAAGATCGGTCAGTTTGGATTCTGATGCTTCTGCCGTTTTGATAATCTGTGAAATATTTACGGGCTTGAGATTATCGGGATCGCATTCGTCAGTGAGTACAGAAATAGCGCAGCAAGCCAGGTTCATGTGATTTGCAACCAAGACTTCAGGCACCGTACTCATTCCCACTGCATCCGCTCCAATCCGCTGTAAAAAACGATACTCTGCACGCGTTTCGAGATTGGGTCCCTGCACGGCAGCATAAACACCGGAATGAAGTTTTATTTTTTTCTTTTTTGCTATCGCCACCAGCAAGGCATTCAGTTTAGGAGAATACGGGCGACTCATGTCAGGAAAACGCGGGCCCAGTACTTCAAAGTTCTCCCCACGCAACGGATTGTCATGTTGCAGATTGATATGATCATCGATCAGCATGAGCTCTCCTTTTTTCCACTTCAGGTTCATGCAACCGGCAGCGTTGGAAATCAGCAGGTAGTCGATACCTAAAAATTTCATAACCCGAACAGGCAACGTTATCTGCTGCATGTCATATCCTTCGTAAAAATGGAAGCGGCCTTGCATGGCCAACACACGCTTGCCTTTGATCTCACCATAGATGAGTTTCCCTTTATGTGATTCTACTGTAGAGATTGGAAAGTGCGGAATGGAATTGTAGTTGATTACCACGGTATTCTTCATCTCTTTTACGAACCGTGTGCCAAGGCCTGTGCCGAGTATAATTCCTACCTCTGGTTGCGTGATGCCATGACTCTGAATGAAGCGAACTGCTTCGTTGATTTGATTAAGCATATGTATTTAGTCACGTCAAAAATAGTATGATTTATGCTATTAATGACCAAATGCGTTTTTCTCTTCTTAATATTCGAAAAGGAACACTGTTTATGCCGACATTTCACGGTCAAAAATTTCTTTCCATGAAAAATTGGTTCATCTGTCTATTGGTGGCGCTCCTGATTTATCCTGACGTTTTTAGTCAGAAAACCATGATCAAATTTCAAATTGGATATGGTATCCCATTGCTCACATCTTACCCCATTCAAACCGTTATAAATAATACCGCCACACTGCACTCATTTTCTCTGGGTAGTGGCCTGACCGCAGAAGGCGGTGTCATTCATTCCCTCCGGAGAAACCTGGCGCTTCAATTGGATTTCAGTTATTTATCGGGCAAGCAAAATAAGATCGGCCTGAGCACGGTCACAAGTTCGTCAGCATCCTACTATTCCCGTTTTTTTGAAGTCGCCCCGATGGTCAGGATCGCGAGTGAGGGAGGAAAATTAAGGCCTTACGTATCCGTTGGGCCGGTATTCGGGGTGGGAAAGTTCTATGCCAATATCACTTCGGTTTCTACCGGAGGAGTTACAACAGGTGTGCAAGAGCGCGAGTATAGAGGTTCGTTCGCGTTCGGTGGAAAGGCTGCCTTAGGATTGATTCTTGAAAGAGGGAGATCAAGCTTCTATATTCAAATGACCATGGTAAGCATGAGGTACGCTCCCTCTAATTCAGAACTGACAACTTATACGACAAATTCCATAAACCAGCTTTCTTCATTAACAACCGCGCAAAAACAAACCATCTATTCTACATCTATTCCTACCAACGTTGCACCGAATCCAAATCAGCCGACACAAGCCTTGCAAAGTACTTATCCATTTGACAGTATAGGTCTGGGCGTAGGTGTCATGTTCAGACTTTGAATATTATTGCTTAAACGCTACGAAGTCTCCAGCACATTTGCGGCTTGATCCATTAAAGTCATATTGGATATAGTAAATGCCTGTCGTTTTACAGATGTACGAAATGGTTCCCGAAAATTGCCTCTCGATTTTACTCGATATTATCTCATTGCGCTTGGAGTCAAGCATTGTAACAACTATCCCGTCATGGACCGGCTCGCTGGCGCAAAGGTTGATTATATATTGTGTATCCTTCGTGAAAGCATAACTGTATTCCACTTTGTCCTTTGTACTGTTTCCTACATGCTCACTGTTGCTCTTCATGAATTTATATCCAGCAGCAAGCTTGGAATTATACTCAGCCACTTGTTGGTCAGGATCGAATGACATGGAACATTGAGCCATCGCAGATTGCGTCAGACTATAGCACAGAGCGAGAATAAGTATTGATTTCATGATTCTTGAGTTTTCAAAATTTTGAAGTAAAGGAAAAAGAAATTTGAGGATGGAATGATATTAGTTAGCCCTAGGTACTTATTTTTGAGTATAGTAATTGATTGACTTACTGGTTGGGACTTTAGGTTGTCTGGCAAATGCGCGACTAGCGCTGTACGTATCCTTGTTAAACTTAAAGCTGATGTCAGTATGCCAAATTCTTTCTTCAAAAATTACATGCTGATTTTCTATCTCATGGGCTTGTTTCTTATAGCCTGTAATCAAAAAACTGCAGACAAAGAACAGGTCACGGAAGTCGTTCACGAAAGTGATACGGTTGCCAATGCCACCGCTCCAACTGAACCGGTGGAATCAGTTCTGCCAGAACCTAAGGAAATAGACCTTTCGGCTAGCTTGGAAAACATCAAGAACACGGATCAAAACGGAGAGATTACATCAGACTGGATCTGCGTGGATGATTTTGACTTTCCCCGCTATTATTTCATTTACTATACTTCTTGCGCGGCCCGACCTGAAGGCTCACCTATCAGGTACAATCAGTGTATGACAGTCGATAGAGAGGGGCGACCTGCCAGAATCAAATTCCCCGCTAGTTGGCTGGTGAAAGACGATACACTATTTGTTTATTACAAGCCCGATTCAATCAATAAATATAAAATTGCGAGTCTCACTTCAATAAAGATGAAACTGACCCGCATCCAGGAACCGATTGATTGGTTTTTCGGCACGAGCGATGATACCATTTTGCTTTACCGTGACGAAATTAAAGTAATACCCACTGTCAACGATATCATTGGTTCCTGGAAAACTCCCGGCGACTTCCTGAATCTGAAACGCGATGGTAAATTCAGTTTTGATCGTGAACCCAATTGTCATGCAGACGGAACATGGCGACTTGAAAAAGACAAAATCATTTTGTCATTTGACAATGAGCCTTGTGTGGGCACGCAACTGACGGAGGTGAATGAATTTGGCGTTTCAACTTACACCCTAACTATCGTACCGGAACAAGACGGGAAAAGCACTACATTTTACCGCATGCCAGAGAAAAGATGAGCCTGTTCTAATTTCAGAAGCTGATCACTGGCGCTTAAACCCGACCACGCTTCCTCCACATTTATTGGCAGAGCCATCGAAGGTATATTGGAGGTAGTAAATGCCGGTGGCATTGCAAGCGTATGAAATGGCGGTCAAAACCTGGCCATTGACTTTATTCGTTATGACCCTATTGCGTGAGGAATCAAACATCGTAAGCACAATGCCGTCAGGAGGCGTCTCACCAGTGCAAAGATTAATCATATATTGAGTGCCCTTGGTAAAAACATAACTGAATTCTATTTTGTCTTTAGCACCGCCCTCACCATCAATTTTGTAACTCTTTAAAAAGTTAAATCCGGTGCTAAGCTTGGGAATACATTCTGAGGCAAAACCATCCGGGTTGCATGGCTTAGGTCCCTGGGATGACAACGTTCCAATAAGTGAAAAGATCAGGGCAAGGGTAAGAATTGTTTTCATATACAAGAGGAGAAGATTCGCGACAAAAGAAAGCAGAAATTAACTTTAAGTATGCACTCAATGAGCTGCAGGTGTACAATAGTTGATTAATCAGTGGTTTGAATTAGTCTTTGGAGAATTGGCCGAGGAAAGCTGCGTAATCCTCTGTTTTCTTTTAGGTGTAATGTTCTCTATTTTTTGTGCGCGCCACTTCTTACGTTTAACTGTTTACAGCTGTAAAGGTACAGGTAATTCGCCTGAGTGTGGTCGTGATGACCACCAAATCGGCAGAAAAAGATCAATACTTCCATTCTGTGTAAAACAGGTATGGAGTGCAATCAAAGGTGTGCGCGATGTTATCATGGATTGGGAAGAAGAAGAAGAACCAAGTTACAGCCTTGTCGGTTTCATCGAATTGTATCCATTGAGTGATGATTATTTTATACTTCTTCTTCTCCATAGTAATCAGTGGTTTGAATTAGTCTTTGGAGAATTGACCGGCATGCATCAATCGATCGGTACGAAATTTACCAATGTGAAATTCTTGGCCCAGGTATCTGGCGCGAATACGAAGGATAAATGACATGAAATGCGAGTTCAGGTTCTTTTACAAATCACACGTAGCTCACCCACCACTTTTCTTTATTCCTGATTTTAACCTTATTCCACCATACACAGAGCGGGTAGAGTGTCAGAATAACGATCACCCAAATCAGGTAGACTCCGCCAAGGCCGAATCCAAAATTCTGCTTAATCAGATCTGGCGATCCACCGGTTGGCGAGCCAGTCATGATCATAGTCTTCCATGAATAGCCACTCCACACTACTACTACAAGCGCAAAAAAGTGAATTACGAACAGGTGCATTACATAGTAGAAGATCGCCACTTTTCCGAAGAGCGTGACGGGTGACCAGCGTTTCAGGCTTTTACCCTCAAGTGCGGCTAACAGCAACAATGAAACCCCAAGTGTGACCATCAGAAACGAAAGTGAGGGTGGATATTTTGTAACATTAAAAAACGACATAATGCTTCTGACCAGTTCAGGTTGTACTTTCCAATCAGAAGGGTCGCCATACCAGTTGGTGAACCTCAGAACTGTGAAGGTGAGTAAACACGTTGTACCTAACAACACAAGTATTTTTCTTCTTTTTTCAATTGAAAGATCGCTGCTGAAAATTTGACCGAAACAATATCCCAGCGCCATCACGCCAACCCAAGGGATGAGCGAAAATAAAAAATTGAAAGAGTACCCGTTGCTAAGTTGATACCGGGTGACAGGACCGTGCAGAAATGTCCATAGTACATCGGCAATTGTTCCTCGTTCAAAAGCTATTCCATCCAAAGCATTGTGACCAAATACCGTGATTAGACCAAAGACAAGGATTACATTCATTTTAAACCTGATCAGAAGTGAGAGCACAACCATGCTGATTCCGATAGTTGAAATGATGGAGCTGGAGTTGTAGTGAAACAACGGATCAAACGTCCATGCAAACCTCACTAAGGTGGCTTGAAGTGCTACGAGCCAGAGTCCCCTCGTAAGTAAGAAGAAAGAAGTTTCTTTGACTGTTTTTCGGCGGGCTACAAAATAGGCAGAGGTACCTGCAAGGAAGATAAATGTCGGAGCACAAAGGTGTGTAATCCAACGTGTGTAAAATATGCCCGGTGTCGTGAGTTGAATATTAGTGGGGCTAACAAGCCAGGAATCCAGGTGAAAAAAATCCCTGATGTGATCGATGGCCATGATGACCATAACAATGCCGCGAAGCAAATCAATCGACTCAATTCTGCCTTTAACGGTACCTGCTTCAGCCTTTGCTGTACTCATAGAATGCGCCTTAATCCCTGGCGTAAACATATGCCAGCACTGCGCTATGGCCTGAATACTATTGTTGCGAACAAAAGTATTTTTCGCTCGTTGGTGCGAGCCCATGTCGCCACAAAATTTGAAGTTTTACATAAAAAATCGCTGGAGAATTTTGAATGCGCCCGGCTCTCGTTGTATGTGACTTGGGCCACGTCAGCCTGAGTCAACTACTATTTATTAGTTCAGGTCAAACATAATATTCTCTGTTCTTCGTACGTGCCACTTCGATAAAAAATTGCGACACTTTCTGTGTCACTGCCTTGAAAAATCTTTCTCCTTTCTCAGCGGTTGCTTTTCGAGGATCACCTACACCGGTATCTTTTGTCACTTTGGTCCATTGGCGCTCGGCCCATGCCCAGCCCTGTTGAATGGCCTGATACTTATACTTTTTTGCGGCACCGTCACCAGCTTCACTCAACGGAAGAACAAGGTCAGGTGTCAAGTACATCATGAGACTCGTTTCCATCTCACCTGCATGGTCGTCCTTATTTTCAAAAAACTCCTTTTGATCAATCGAGCGGAACCAATCGCAGGAAGCCAGGAACATTTTAGGAAATTTCAATCCCAGTTCGCGAATCATGGTTCTGAAATCGTTGCCTCCGTGACTATTCAAAATGATGAGCTTATGAATCCCTTGGCGGTCAAGTGTCTCAATAACATCACGCAGCACAATGAGCTGGGTGCTGGGATTCATGTTCATGTCCAGTTTCACATCATGCTGTCCCGTATTCACGCCAAATGGAATAGCGGGCAGCACCACAATTTTTTCTCCCTGTTCCCAGGTCAGTCTTGCGGCCTCCGCAGCAATTCGTTCGGCCTCAATAATATCCGTGCCATAAGGCAAATGGTAGTTATGCGCTTCACATGCGCCCCAGGGAAGAATAGCCAATTCGAAACTGGTTTCTTTTACTGCCTTCCAGTTGCTTTCGGAAAGAATGTAAGGGCGACTCATGAATACAGTAATGATTAGAAGTTAGGCGACAGCAAATACTTACCGTAAAATTCATCAATCACCGCCACAGCTTCTTCAGGCGTATCAACAATGCTGAAGAGATCAAGGTCTTCAGGGCTGATCATTTTTTCCGAGACCAACACATCCTTTACCCATTCTATCATTCCGTTCCAGAATTTTTTACCAACAAGAACAATCGGGAAGCGGCCGATTTTTTTGGTTTGAATCAACGTTAAGGCTTCGCTGAGTTCATCAATCGTTCCAAATCCTCCCGGCATCACAATAAATCCCTGAGAGTATTTTACGAACATTACTTTGCGAACAAAGAAGTAATCAAACGTGATAAGCTTGTCAGGGTCGATATAAATATTTCCTTTTTGTTCGTGAGGGAGATAAATATTCAGACCTACGGATTTTCCCCCGGCCTTGTGCGCACCCTTATTTCCTGCTTCCATAATTCCCGGACCACCACCGGTAATTACACCGTAGCCCTGCTGTACGAGTCGTTCGGCTATGTCTTCGGCAATTTTATAATATGGATTGTTGGGCTTAACCCGGGCCGAACCAAAAATAGTAACACACGGACCGATCTTAGCCATCTTCTCAAATCCCTCCACAAACTCACTCATCACTTTGAAGATCACCCACGAGTCCGAACTCTTGATCTCGGACCAATTTTTATCTTTAAATGCCTGGCGAATGCGGTGTTCTTCCTCGAGCGCCTGCTGCATTTGATTGTCTTTTGATTTTTTATCTACTGCTTTTGCCATAATTTTTATTTTTCAACCCGGCAATTTAAAACAATTCTATTTCATGAGAATATCCTGTAACGCCTCATCCAGATTTTGATACCTGAAGTGAAATCCTTCGCGCTTGATTTTTTCGGACGAAACCTTGCTTCCGGTGAGAACGATTTCTGCCATCTGTCCAATAATCAGCCGAAGCATAAATGGCGGAACATTCGGAAGCCATAATGGTTTCTTTAAAATCCTCGCGATTGCTTTCGTAATCTCTTCGTTTGTTGCCCAGGCTGCTGCTGCATTGTAGGGGCCATTCATTTTTTCATCTTCAATGGCTTTCATAAAAATGCCGCAAAGATCATCCAGGTGCAGCCAGGAGACATATTGTTTGCCGGAACCCAGCAATGCACCGAAGCCGAGCTTCACGGGCTGTGCCATTTGCTTCAGCGCTCCGCCAGTCATGCTCAGGGCAATCCCGATGCGGACTTTTACTACGCGAATACCAAGCGACTTAATCTGGTCCACGGCCTCCTCCCATTGTTTTGTTACTTGTGCAAGAAAGTCTTTACCTGGACCTGTTTTCTCATCAATCACCTGGTCACTATCGAAGCCATAGTAGCCGACAGCGGATGCCGATATGACCGCCTTCACAGAGTGTTTTTTGTTTTTGAGTGCGTTGTACAAAAGTTGAGACGACTGAACGCGACTGTCTATTATCTCTTTTTTTCGGGCCGCTGTCCAGCGGCCATCACCCACATTAGCGCCAGCCAGGTGTACGATGGTATCAACCCCATCCAGTGCCTGCTCATCGATTTCCATTTTACCGACATCCCACACAAATGACGGTACGGTTCCCGTTTTCTTGGTCCTCCCCAGGTGTACTACGGCATAGTTTTTGGAAAGTAAATTCCTCGTTAGGTCAGTGCCCACAACACCACTTGCTCCTGTGATCAGGATTTTTTTTGACATAATTGGTAGCTTTGAACACAAATTAACAATTCTTCGAATGAACAAATTCACTCTTCTTCTGGCTTTCTGTTGCAGCGCGTCTTTCGCACAAATCGTATCGGTAAAAAAAACATCTGAAAAAGTAAAGACAGATAAACTGGAGGGCTATTCTACAGAACTGGAAGGGAAGTACAGTGATGTAAATTCCCAATGGAGCAAATTTTTAAAGGAAGTAGGACGAGTGAAATTGTTTTCGTCAGATCCAGCAGTCGTCACCGAGCCGAATTTCAACGGCACTGTTTATCCCAAGGGAATTGTTTATGCTCATATTTTCGAAAACGGAAGTCTTACCCGCGTCTGGTTGGGCATACAGCCCAAAGAATGGGATGAAAAAGATGTGGAATTTGCCAATAAGCATTTGGAAAAACTCACTTACCAGTTTGGCATTCAATTCAACCGTTATAAAGTGCAAACACAGATCGATGAAACAAAACAGGCATCTGATGCTGTTGACAAGCAAATTCAAAAAACCATTGGCCAAAATAAAGACCTGACGCAACACCTGGCTGACAACGAGCAGGAAAAAATCCATCTTCAAAAATCAATAGATGCCAACAAGTTGGAAAATGAGGCCCTGAAGATCAAACTCGAGAAGAATAAGAAGGCTCAAGATTCATTGGCCAACGCCAGTGAGCAGATCAAAAAAGTGATGATTACTCACCAGGAGCGGCTGAGAAAGATCAATTGAACATTTCCTGAACCGGTTTCCATTCATAAGTAATCGTGTCGTAATAGGAGGCTTTATTAGGCCATTGCACGTACATCTCCATGTTCAGGTACTTGTCGATGGAATGATTGACCATTTCTTCAAAAAGAAAAGTGCAACGTCCTTTTACCTCCGCTTCGGGTAGTATCGGTGTAACAAAAACTTCGTGGAAACCTTTCATTCCAAAGTTCTTGTCCATCTTAAAATAACCACCTACACCTCTTTTTTGAAGATCTGTTGGGCCGGGTCTAACGACATAAAAAAAGTGAGTACCCTCTTCTGAGATATAATATTTAAAAATCGAAAAACGAGACGATGCCAGCGAGTAGAACTCACGATGTTTGGGGTCAAACCGGTCTTGCATCTTCGTGTATGGAGGTGCGGAAAAAATATAAGTCACGATGCTGGTCAGCACTGAATCCTGTTGGTGCAAATCGTAGTAACGTGCGACATCATATTTATCTTTCGTAGTACACGCTGTGAACGCCAGTGCAACAATTACAAGCGAGAAAATACTTTTTTTCATGTGGCAAAATTAGAACAACGTTTTCACTTAAAAAGAAATCGGAGCCCGAAAGCTCCGATTCCAATCAAAATATTTACGACCTGATTATTTGCTGTAATCTGTCAATTGAGGATTCCAGTTCACCCAGCCCAAAGTCCAGTCGGTAGCACCGAAAGCACCTTTGTAGGTCACAATAGTGAAGCCTGTATAGCCTGTGAAGTCTGCACCTGTCAGAAGTGCTGAACCTGCTGCTGGAAGAACTGTAGGCGCTCCGTTCAGCGGTTCGAAGATATTGGCATTGATACCAAGTGATGCATCACTCCACGCAGCCTTAATTGAGTTATTAGCCGCAACCCATTTCACGGGGCTGAGTGAGCTGATCTGCAATTCACCTGCTCCGGAGTAAGCAAACACACCATTGGTAAAGCCACCAGGACCGCCTGCAGAAACTAAACCACGAGGGTTATTCGGGTGATTGCTTCCAGCTGCGCTAAGACCGAGAACTGTCTGTTCGTCTGCAGTAGCTGCGGAACCAAATCCATTTCCACCCCAGCCTGATACACCGGCAAGGATATTATTTTTAATTACTAATTCTCCTGCTGTAGCATTGGCAATCGTACCTGGGGTTCCAAGCGCATTGTCAATGAAGATACCGTTAGGATAAGCCGTGAAGAATGAGTTGATGATATCTTGTTTTGCATTTCTTCTGATCTGGGCAACGTTCTGGAACTGGAGGTTGATGGTAGTACCGCTGGTAGCCTTACCTCCGATGATTGTCATGTTAGAGAAAGTTGCGTTAGTGAAAGGAGTGTTGGCAGTACCGTTAGCATCGTTGTCACACTCAAATCCATTTGAACCAGACTGGTCAGCAATGTTTGCATCGCGAATGCCAAGACCAAACTGAACTTTACCACTGAAGCCGTTATCAGTATCGAAGTCATCATCCAATCCTTTGTAAGCAATCAGGTGATCAGGGTTTACAGTTCCACCAAACCACTCGAATGAATCATCATTAGAATAAGTTGCCTGAACGTAAGAAATGATAGTACCAGAGCCAACGCTACCCATTGTCAGGCCATTGATCTCCTGGTTAGGATTGATTGGATAACCTGCAAATTCGATACGCACATATTTGAGTGTTCCAGAGTTGTCAGCAGCGTCAGCGTTAGCGCCACCACCGTGGAACCCGCCATAAGCGCCTTCCAATTCTTCAATGCCATCCGTTCCTGTTGAAGTTGAACCCTTAATGTTGTTAGGAGCTTTTCCGCAGAGAACTACGCCACCCCAGTCACCGGCTTTACGAGAGCCTGCAGCCTTTTCAGAGGTAAACACGATAGGGCTTGTAGCAGTACCATTCGCAATAATTTTGCTGCCGCGTTGTACAATCAATGTGCCACCAGGTGTTCCTGTTTTTCCATAAATCACAGTCCCTGCATCGATGGTCAAGGTAGCTGTGGCAGAAATCGTGGGAGCGACACCATTGCCTGAGTGCGTGTCAGTACCTACGCGAACGTAACCATTGAGGCGGTAGATTTTGTCGGCTGTCCAGTGTGTGTCGGCTGTAATACTTCCGGCTGGAACATCAACGATGGTTTTAGCAGGGACTGCAGACACAGTCACTGTAAAAGTCGAAGAAATTGAAAGTTGGCTTTTCTTGTCAGTTGCCTGGAAGCTTATCACATAAGTTCCACCTACTGTTGCGTTTGCAGGAATGGTGAAATTGTAAGTAACATCTTTGGAAGTAGCGCCAGCCAAGTCGCCACCGGTAAAGTTGGCGTCAGCTACACCATTTATGGTCACGGCAAGAGTCTTACCTCCTTCTGGAGCATTCACAGTTACAGTTGTTGAAACCTGGGCACCAGCCACATTAGATGTGGATTCCGAACTCAGAGAGAGCGTAGGCGCAGGTTTGTTGGATTCCGTTTTCGTGCACGAAGACAGCACAAAAAGGAATGTCCCGACCAACACGAGGCTCGCGAGAATTGACCCGCTGAGCATTGTAGTTTTTTTCATGGGAATTGAGTTAAATGTTTTGTTTTAGATGAATTTCGGGGCAAACCTATCCCGCCAATGTTATCCGGTTATTAAGCCAAACCGAATTTTGCTTTACGAATATTTAGCAGATGTTAACTTATGACGCGCACAAAAAACCCGTGCTATTGACACGGGTTCAGTTAATGTCTTTGTGAGAAATTATAACCTGGCTGAGACTCCGATTGAGAAGACCTGACCTGGCTTGTACTCCTGAATCACTTGGTTTGGCTCACCACCGGTTGTACCACTGTTGTGAAAGCGTATCGGCTGATTCAGGATATCCACGATGCCACCCTTCAGGCTGAATTTATCATTGAGTCTCTTGGTAAACGTAATGTCTACCACGTTGCGTGGAAGAACATATACATCGTGATAAAAATCGGTACCTACGAGATAAACTGTTTTCCCAACCGTGTTGTATAAGAGATTCACCTGCCAACCTTTTGGTTCGGAGTTATAATATATCCCAGCATTGATGATGTAAGGAGCCTGTCCCTGCAAAGGTCTTGAAGTTGCTCTGCCTGTTGTGTACAAGTCGGGCACTTGTACTGTACTTGACATGACGGAGGAATTCACCATCACGCTGATGTTGTTCAGGAAGCCAGAACCGGTTAATCCAGAGAGTGTTTTTTTAACTTCCAGTTCTGCTCCATACACTTTCGCGGATTTGGAGTTCACAAAAGTCACCAACTTATTTCCTCCACCAGGGCTGTTGATATCAATGTAACTTTCAATCGGATCGATAAAGTCCTTATAAAATCCACCGAAGGTGATCAGTTCGCCTTTGCTCGGATAATATTCCCAACGCAAATCCAGATTTTGGACCTGGGCGGTCTTGAGGGTCGGGTTTCCGTAATAGATGAAGTTGAAGTTGAAATCGTAGAATGAGAAAGGCGCAAGTTCCCTGAATTCAGGTCTGTTCAATGTTTGCCCATAAGCTGCTCTCACCAGCATTTTTTCTGTGAGGTTGAAGCTCGCATTGGCCGATGGCAATGCGCGTGAAACCCAGCTGTGGAAATTTACATCCTGGGTTTTAAAGTCATCATAGCTGATGAGTTGCTGAAGATTGTCTTCAAACCGCACTCCCGCATCCAATTTGAACTTTGCCCCCACCGGCACAGAAGTCATCAGGTAGTAAGCAAGTAAATTATTTTGTGCCGTGTAGCTGTCTTTGCGATACGTAATCTCACTGATCTGAAGACCAGTGGTGTTATTGATGTTTTGCGGATCAAGCAACTGATAAACCGGCAGGTAACTCAGGTTCTGATCAAAATTGGTTGTAGCTGTTGTATAGCCGATGTTACGTGCATGGAAATTCCTCGTTTTATTTTCAAAGAAAACGCCTGCTTTCAGCTCGGGGCTTCTTAGCGGATTGTCAGTGATTGGCAGAACCTGTTTTGCCGACACTCCACCCGAGTAAGAATTTTCAGTAAGAGCGGCATAGAATCTTCCGAGCGCGGTCGGTGTCACTGTGTTCGGCACGTTGATTTGAATCACTCCATTGCCGTCATTCAGCGACTGGTAGCGTTTGTAGTCAGGCTGGTCGCGATAAGTGTTGTTATACCCGGCAACCCACTCTACTGAAGTTTGCTTGTTGAACAAATCATGTTTGCCCATCAACTGACCAGAATAAATTCCACGGTAAACTTTATCGAACGAGCCATTCTCCTGGCCTCCGCTGATGGAGCCCGGAACACCATATCTTTTTACAAGCTGGTCATTAGAGCTTACGTTGAACAAGTTTTTAAACTCAATCAAGTGGTTGGCATTGATCTTGAATGCCCAGTTGCTGAGAACGCCCGTTCTTACTTGCTGATTGTATTGTTTGTCGTTGTATTGAAAGTTGGGATTGTCCTGTGTATAGTCTCCGCGTTCTACCGCGAAACTTCCGTATGAATTGGAATAGCTCAGCGCATTGATCGTACCAACCTGGATACTGCCCAAAGTGAATTTTCTATTGAATGTAACTGTCAGACGCTGATCCGGAAGAGCAGTACCCTGCTGGGCTTTCCAAAGATTTTTCAACGACTTGCCGGCATTTACCAAGTCATTTCCCTGTAAGTTTTTCGCATCAGCGGGAAAGCTACCCGGCAAATTGTAAAAGCCCGTGTTATACCCGGTGAAGAAGCCAGGGTTTCTTTCCTGGTAGGAAAAATCCTGGAATGTTGTACCGGCACGGAATTGTGTGCTATAATCGATTACAAATCCATTTTCATCAGGAATACTCTTTGTAAAGATTTTGACAACGCTTCCCGCAAAATCTCCGGGAAGGTCAGCAGCCGGGCTTTTGAAAACTAAAATCCGATCCAATTGGCTGCTGGGAATAGTGGCAAAGGAGAAAGATCTCACATCCGTTTCAACGCTGGGAGCATAAGTGTTATGAAGCATTACTGGATTGTAGCGCTCCGCAAGTCCGCGGCTAACAACAAATTGTTCATCTTTAATTGTGATACCAGGCACTCTTTTCAAAACCTGGGCTGCGTCACGGTCGAGTGTCTTACTGATCTGTTCTTCTGTCACCCCCACTACAATTACTTTTGCATCTTTAATGGACTTCACTAGATCATAATCCGTGTTAGTCTGACGGGTACCACTCACCACTACTTCATTGAGCATCGAAACTTCTTCCGACATAGGCACATCGATGTTAATTCTTTTGCCATCCTCGACCAGTACATCAGGAACAGCGTGTGCTTTATAAGTTATAAAAGTGATCTGGAGATTGTAAGTACCTGCTTTTACATTTGCGAAAACAAATTTCCCGTCAACATCAGTTTGCACCCCGATGGTTGTGCCTTGAATTACCACGTTGGCTCCAACGATCGCTTCCTTTGACTTTGCATCTGTCACAGTGCCTGAAATAGAACCTTGTCCGAAAGCGCCAGAAATACCAATAACGATTAAAAAGAGTGGTAAAAGCTTTTGCATAGCATGCGATTTGCCTGCAAAAGTCGATGAACAGTATTACCTCAACGCGTCTGAAGTATTACGCTATTGTTAACAGTGGGGCATCAAGAGATTGAAGTACGCTAACTTGATGATTTTCAGATGTATTACCTCAATATACTATTTCGATTTCTGTGGTCTTAGCCAAATTTTATCGAGGTACTTGTTAACGTTTTAAAAATCTATTGTAAAGCTTTTAACTATTTATTAATGGGTACTTTAATGAGTAGTGCTTTAATGATATCGGACGTCTTAACATTGTCGGCTTCCGCCTCATAATTCATCAAAATGCGGTGATTCATTACGTCCAGGGCCACTTCTTTAATGTCTTCCGGAAGAACATAATCGCGGCCATCCATGTAGGCTACTGCTTTCGCCGAAAGATTGAGGTTGATGCTTGCACGTGGAGACGCTCCGAACTGAATATACTGCGCCTCTTTTTCGAGTTTGTATTCTTTAGGTTTACGTGTGGCTGTCACCAATTCTATAATATAGCGCTCAAGCGATTCTGATATTTTTACTTTATTGACCTCCTCCCTAATCGAAAAAATATCTTCCTTGGTAAGAACGGTATTCACATCAAAAGTGAACTGCATGTTCGATATCCTGCGCATGATCTCTAGCTCTTCATCTTTGGTTGGATAGTCCACAAAAACTTTCAGCATGAAACGGTCAACCTGAGCTTCCGGAAGAGGGTAAGTTCCTTCCTGGTCTACCGGGTTTTGGGTGGCCATAACTAAAAATGGCTTATCCAGCTTAAAGGTCGTTTCACCAATAGTGACCTGTTTTTCCTGCATGGATTCCAGCAAAGCAGACTGCACTTTTGCAGGCGAGCGGTTTATCTCATCGGCCAGAATGAAATTGGCGAAAATTGGGCCTTTCTTCACTTCAAACTTTCCATCCTTTTGATTGTAAATCATCGTACCGATCAAATCGGCCGGCAGGAGGTCGGGAGTAAACTGAATGCGTTGAAAATCGAGGTGAAGCACTTTGGCGAGGGTACTAATGGTGAGGGTCTTTGCCAGTCCAGGAACACCTTCCAATAAAATATGGCCGTTGGTAAACAACCCGACCAGAAGTCGGTTGACCATATACTCTTGCCCTACCACCACCTTGCCTACTTCTGCGTAGACTTGCTTAATTTTTTCTTTGTGAGCCTGTTGCTGCTCAGTTGTAGTCGAAAATGCCATAATCCATTAAAATCAAACCGCAATTATAATTATTACGGTTGAAGAATAGAAGGGTTTTATATGGTTGGCAAATCCCGAAATTAAGTTCTCGTTTTAAAAATGTATGTCCGTTTATTCTAAATGTGACAAATAGGTATCGAATTTTCGCAGACTAACGAGTATATAACTCAATATAAAAGCGATCAAAGCAGATGTCGCAACTATTTTGGAACTGCTGGCACTAGCTGGCTCGCTAAATTCAGTGAATCCGTCTATTACTTCAAAATCAGGTTGAAGAAATATTCCCTTCTCAACTCGCTGAAGCTGATCATACAATTCCAAATCCTGAGCATATATTTCTATCGGGTTAGTCACCGATTTATCACTCAATATTACATTGTTTGAACCTTGCTTACGTTCAGACATGGACTGATAATTAGAATAGATGACTCTTTTCAGGCTATCCAGTTTTTGCGATTCTCTTTCCAACTTACCTTTTCTCAACACCAAATTTTCACGGTTTATCTTTATCCTTTTTTTGATATAATCATTGTTTTTGAAATAGTTAACCAATGCGTCTTGAAGTGGTCTGATTGCCGTGGGATTGAACGTTCTCACGGTAAATTCAAATGCGTGCTGATTCTCAATTTCAATTTTTTTAATCACCTGATCGATTACATTTTGATTTTTACCATTGAGCTGCGCATTTTTTAATTGCTCCTTCAAAACTTCCATTTCTACTAGTTCCTTTTCTGCCACGAAAGGCCTAGCTTCAAATTTGACGATTTTTTGAGCCAATGAATCTGGTATTTGTAACGCAGCCGCAAGGCCTTTAGTGGTTGTCTCAGCGGCCAAAAGATTAAGTTTTCCGATTGAGTTATCCACTATTCGCTTATTGAGATAATCCGAACTAAGGATCATTGAGGAATCATAAAACTTCTTCTTAATGAAGGATGAGTAAGCCCATCCGAAAATCCCGCCAACCACAATAAGTAATCCGAATGTGCCTTTATTCTGAAGAGGTGTGTTTCTCAAGAAGGCAATGAACTTTATTACGCCAGTAATCAGGCTTTTAAGAAATTCCCCAATCTTGACAAAAATTTGTCCTAAGTCAACTTCTTCTGTTGATCGTGGTGGTTGATTCTCCATGGATATCGGTTTTATTATAAAAAATGAGCTCGAAATTAAGGATATGTTTATAAACACAAAAAAGGCAAATTTTGACCGACTATGTTGGTAACCAATTCAACTGACAAAATTTATATCTAAATAAGATAAATTTTCGAATTGAAATTGCAATTCGAATTGTGCTGGGGCTCCATATAATCCTAGCTTGTACATTAGTAAGTGAGGCGATTTTAGATCAGTTGGAGCATTCGATCTAAACAAGGTCCAACACGATGCCGGCCCACTTCAGCCTAACAATAAAAAATTAATATCTTTACCTCCCTAAATTTTCGTGTGTGAAGAAAGCATTGGTTACTGGAATTACCGGGCAGGATGGTGCCTACTTGGCCGATTTGTTGATTTCTAAAGGATACGAAGTCCATGGAATCAAGCGAAGAAGTTCATTATTCAATACGGACAGGATAGATCACTTATATCAGGATCCTCACGAAAATGGTTTAAAACTAAAACTTCACTTCGGTGACCTTTCTGACTCAGTAAACCTTATTCGGTTGATTCAAGAAATCCAGCCAGATGAGATTTATAATTTAGGAGCGATGTCTCATGTTAAAGTGAGTTTTGATACTCCCGAGTATACAGCCAATGTAGACGGTATCGGCACTTTACGAATACTCGAGGCAATTCGGATTTTAAATTTGACTGGAAAGACGAAATTTTATCAAGCTTCTACCTCTGAACTGTACGGCTTGGTACAAGAAGTACCCCAGAGTGAAAAGACCCCCTTCTATCCTCGGTCACCCTATGCCGTAGCGAAATTATACGCATATTGGATTACAGTAAACTACAGAGAGGCCTACGGAATATATGCATGCAACGGTATTTTATTTAATCATGAATCGCCTATTAGAGGAGAAACTTTTGTCACCAGAAAAATTACAAGAGCAGCCTGTCGCATCGCTCTTGGCCTTCAACAGACTATGCATGTTGGGAATCTGGATTCGAAGCGAGATTGGGGCCACGCAAAAGATTATGTAGAGGCCATGTGGCTTATGCTCCAGCAAAAGGAAGCCGAGGATTTTGTCGTTGCGACCGGGATCACTACAACTGTTCGTGAATTCATTATAAAGGCCTTTACAAGATTAGGTGTCACAATTAGTTTCGAGGGCAAAGGGAACAACGAAAAGGGAATCATCCAGAAATCTGAAAACCCAGAGTTTCACTTCAAGAAAGGTCAAGAAGTTGTTGTTGTTGACCCCAGCTATTTCCGGCCTACTGAAGTCGAATTACTTATTGGCGACCCAACCAGAGCCAAGGAAAAACTGGGATGGAAACTGCGATATGATCTTGATGCCTTGATAAGTGAAATGGTGGATAGTGACATGGAACTATTTAAGCGAGATCAGTATTTGAAAGAAGGTGGGCATAAAATCTTCCAGTATCACGAATGATTGAAAAATCTTCCAGGATTTATGTCGCGGGCCATAAGGGAATGGTCGGGTCTGCGATAGTAAGAAAACTAAATAGTCAGGGTTATTACAACCTAATAGTCAAAACTTCCTCCGAATTAGATCTGAGGAATCAGGCTGATGTTGAGGTTTTTTTTAGAGCAGAAAGACCAGACTATGTCTTCTTAGCTGCCGCAAAAGTAGGAGGAATACTAGCGAACAATGAATATCGTGCGGATTTTCTTTATGAGAACCTGATGATAGAAAGTAATATAATTCATCAGAGTTATGTTAATAAAGTAAAAAAGCTTCTTTTCCTGGGATCATCTTGTATTTATCCAAAAATGGCGCCTCAGCCGCTGCGAGAAAATTCGCTATTGTCAGGTTTTTTGGAGGAAACCAACGAGCCATATGCTATTGCCAAAATAGCAGGGATCAAGCTTTGTGAAAATTACAAGAGACAATACGGCTGTGATTTTATCAGTGCAATGCCTACAAACCTCTATGGCCCAAACGATAATTACGACCTGAAAAACTCACACGTAATTCCTGCTCTTTTGAGAAAATTTCACGAGGCGAATGTTAATAACCAGCCTACTGTGGAGATTTGGGGTAGCGGGGCTCCTAGAAGAGAGTTTATGCACGTTGATGATTTAGCTGATGCTTGCATCTACTTGATGCAAAAATATTCTGATTCTGAATTTGCCAATATTGGTACCGGCGAAGATCTAACAATTAGAGAACTCGCTCTATTAATCAAGGATATCGTTGGGTATTCAGGTGGAATCACATTCGACAAAACGAAGCCCGATGGGACACCAAGAAAATTGTTGGATGTAAGCAAGTTGAAAAACTTGGGGTGGAATTATTCGATCTCTTTAGAAAAAGGACTAAAGTCTGTTTATGAGAAAGAGTTTCGGTTATGAAAAACCCTCAAGAAGTCAACATCAGCATTGTGGTTCCAGTTTATAATTCCGAAAACTGTATAGATGAATTAGCTGCTCAGGTATCAGATGCATTAAGAGGCTTTTGTTATGAATTGATATTGGTGAATGATAAAAGTAGAGACGGAAGCTGGCTTAAGATTCTTTCATTAACTGAAAAGTCAGAAAACATTTTAGGGGTTAGCTTAAAAAAAAATTCCGGTCAGGATAGCGCCATACTAGCCGGGCTCAATCAGTCTAACGGAAAATTCATCGTTATTATGGATGACGATCTGCAACAGTCTCCTTCAGATATTCCCAAGTTGTATGAAGAGTGTAAAAAGGGATTCGATGTCTGTTACGGGACATTTAAACAAAATCATAGCTGGTGGAAAAACCTAGGTAGCAATCTCAACGGCTACCTCGCAGAACTCTTTTTGAAAAAACCTTCAGATCTTTATCTGTCACCTTTTAAAATCATAAAAGCTGATCTCGTGAAGGATATCCTCAAATACCAAGGGCCTTTCCCCTATGTCGATGGTATAATTCTCTCCTTGACTTCAAGCATTGGCCAGGTCGAAATTGTGCATCACGAACGTTTTCGCGGCAAAGGGAATTACGATCTTTTCAAATCTATTTCAGTTTTTCTAAAGCACATTACCGGGTACTCCCTTTATCCTTTACGACTCGTGACAATTTGCGGAATCGTTGCTTCGAGTCTTTCGGTCGCCCTCGGTTTATTTTTTATCTATGACTATTTAGCCAATCAATCTCATGTTGAAGGATGGATCACGCTAGTACTCCTCATTGTTTTTTTTAATGGATTAATCCTGATGTGTCTGGGTCTTATCGGCGAGTACGTTGGTCGAATTTATTTAACGGTGTCAACCAAAAGGCCGTACATTATTGATCAGATAATTTCTAAGAAAGATGGCAAAAGGATTGATAACGGGTAAAAGCGATAACACGTATTAGTTTAGCCCCATAACCGAAAATGAAATGAAGAATCTTCAGCGAAGCCTCAAAAAAAAGAGTCTATCTCTTGAACTACTCTTTTGACATCTGAATCATTCAGACCACAGTGCAAAGGTAATCTCAGTAAAGTATCAGTATATCGATCGGAATTACAAAGCGCAGGTCCCTCATATTTGTTAGTGTAAAAAGGGCTTTTGTGTAAGCTTTGGTAATGGAAAACACTGTTAATGTTATTCGATTTTAAGTACTCTACCAACGCGGATCTTTCGTTTAGATTCCTGGCAATTATATAAAACATATGAAAATTGTTAGTGGCGTAAGCTGGTAGCTTTGGTAAATTGATTTTGCTGCGACTACCGACTGCCTGCAACCCCTCCTGATAACTATTCCATATCGCGCACCTTTTCTTTTGAATCGCATCAAGGTTTTCCAACTGTGCCAGCAAAAATGCAGCCGTCAGTTCGGAGGGAAGAAACGAGCTTCCCATATCTACCCAACCGTATTTGTCAATTTCACCTCGCCAAAAAGCGGCACGGTTAGTACCCTTCTCCCAAATAATTTCTGCTCTTTTCAGAAATCGTTGATCGTTTATTACCAGCATCCCTCCTTCTCCCGAGATAATATTTTTGGTTTCATGAAATGAGAAAGCACCCAGATGGCCGATTCCACCCAGTGGTCTGCCCTTATAAAAACTGTCAATGGCCTGAGCCGCATCCTCCACTACGAGCAAGTTATATTTATTGGCAAGCACCATTATCTTGTCCATATCACAAGCCACTCCTGCGTAATGCACCGGTACGATCACTTTCGTCTTCGTGGTGATCAGAGATTCAATTTGGTCTTCGTCTATTCCGGGGTGATCCAAGCCGCTATCGGCAAAGACAATCTTTGCTCCTCTTAAAACAAAAGCGTTAGCAGTTGAAACAAAGGTGTACGAAGGCACTATTACCTCATCACCTGGCTGAATATTGCAGAGAATTGCAGCCATCTCTAAGGCATCTGTGCATGAAGAAGTCAATAAGCACTTCATGAATCCATATCGCTTTTCGAAAAAATCGTGACAAGCCTTTGTATATTTTCCGTTGCCTGAAAGCTTCCTTGATACTACGGCATCTTGGATATACTTCAACTCATTTCCAGCTATAAGGGGTAAATTGAATGATATCTCTTTCACATTTATTCGACTAAAATTGCTAAACCAAATCCTGTTTTGCCATATCCGTTTCCATTGTACAGCATGTATACCTGTTCATTATGAGCAAAAATGAAGGGATAACAAAGCATTTCACTATCCCATCCTTTAACAGAAACACTTAAGTTTACTTCCTCATCAACTCGGAGCCACTCTATTAAGTCATTTGACTTTGCGCACCCAATCTGATAGTATTCATTTAACGCCCCCCCCCGATAAGAATAGAACATTCTGTATTCGCCTCCTTTCCAAAGTACAACCCTTGGAACAGAGATAGCGTATTCGTCAGGATCCTTAAAATCAATTGCTATTCGCCCTTCCCTTTTCCATGTAATAAAGTCTTGGGATTGAGCTATCTTAATGTGGTAATAGTGACGAAAGCCATTATTTTTTTGTTCCCATTTGATCCCTGACAAGTAATACATCAGGAGATTATTGTCTTTTTTAAAGATATCACAACTGGCTACAAATACGGGGTCAAATATGCTTCTGTCAAGAACAGGCCCGGCAAATGCCTTTCGAAAAGTAGTGCCGCCATCCTCACTTACAGCCACCCCAATTGAATTTCTAAAGGGCACATTCTTACCCTGATTCCAGCCGATATAGTACAAATAGATTTGTGACCCATTGCTAACGCAACAAGTTGGCATCACTCCGCAATCATCAAATGAGCCTGTTTCGCCGAGTGATAAAAAAGGTTCGTTGTCAGTTTCGATGATCTGCAGTTTTTCGACATCAAACACTAGACTAAAAGGCACCGATCGTGAATATTCATCGCGACTGGAATAAATAATTTTAAATGTAGACTCTGTTAATTTAATCGCTATGGGTACCGTAGCATGACTGAAACCTTTAGGGCAATCTTCAGGGCTGAATACCTGACCAAGTTTTCTCCAGTTCATTGGTTCAAAACTATCTGTATCTCATAATTCAAACTGACTACTCTTTTTTTCAATCCTTACGGTTTTAGCAGGCACATACACACCAGCGAACTCAGTATCTTTTGTTATGATTGCACCTGCACCCAATAGTGTCTCTGATGTGATCCTGACCTTGTGTGCCAAGGTGGAGTTTACTCCCAAGAAACAAAAAGGCTCCACATGGCAGTGCCCCGATATAACTACGTGTGAGCTTATGAAATTATTATCCTCAATCACTGAGTGATGACCTATATGATTCCCACTCCAAATAGTTACATTATTTCCTATTTTTACAAATGGTTGCACTACATTGTTTTCAAAAATGAAACAATTCTCACCAGCTTTGTACTGAGATAAGTAAATACATTTTGAACTGATATAAGTTGCTATTTTATAGCCCTTGCTTTTAGCCTCTTCATACTTTGCAGTTCTGAGCTTGTTCATTTGAGAATAACTGAGTGCAATAAATATCTCAAACTCTTCGGGCGAGTATTTGTTTTCGATTTCCTCAAATGGAACCACGGGTAATCCTTCAAAGGTTGATTCTTTTATATAGTCGCGATTAATGGTAAATGCGACAGGCTCATAATCCGAATCTATTTTAAAATAAAAATTCGCTATTTGACCTATATCTCCTGTTCCAAAAATGATAAGCTTCTTATTCATTTATTTTCGCACTAAGATTGAAAATTCGTACAATCCATAATCATGTAATAGAGCTACATCTCGGGAAAAGTTGCTCTTGCAAAACGCAAAAAGGAAGCCCGGGTCCGCATAGTATAAATTGTCTTTCATCAATTCTTTATCTGAATATGAGGTAAGGACATTAAACGAGAATCCTTTTCTGCCCAAACTATCTAATTTAGCTAATGTGTTCAAAACATATTCCAGCCAGATTTTATGTTCATAATCCATCTTTACATTAAATATTCCCGAGGCAACTACGTAATCACACGCTGTAAGCTCTTGCTCTTTAGAAGCCCATACTATTTTTTCATCACCTCCAAAAATCTGTGTTGACTGCTTGATCATTTCAATTGATACATCAAACCCAATGTACTTCATGCCAATTTGAGGGTCAAGCTTAGTGCGGAGGTAACTCAACATAGCTCCATAGCCACAGCCGTAGTCTAATATTGAAAAATTCATCAACAAAGGATCAATGATCTTACACAACTGCGAAAAACGCAATTGTTGAGACTGCTCAGAGTTCCAATCAACACCCTTGGCTGTGGCACCAAACTCTAAAAGTTTAGAACTATAGTAAGTGGCCACATCATCTATTAATTTATTAGTCATTGTAGAAAGGACTTCATGTATTTTTTCGCTCCATCCCCCGTATTAAATATCAGGTCTAAAATAGAAACTTCATGTTCAAACTTTCCATAAAGCTGGGGATAGGCAAGGTAACCGGAATAGTCCATCCATTTCACCTCTATTCCATGTGCCTCAAATAAACTTACGTCAAGGTAGTCTTTGGCTGCGAGTCCGGAATAGTACGTGATCGCATTCGAGTCAATACACATATTCAACAGTTTCTCGCTCTTGTCTCCTCGCAAGTCAAATTCGGAGGACCACCTAAACTCGGTTTTGATATCAAGCAAAGCGCAGCAGGTTTTTAAAAAATGTAAGTTAATCAAGCTCAGTTTCTCATCTTGGCATCCTAAATAAGCATTTTCAATTATATCGCGATACTGTAAAAAGCAGGGTGCCTTACTATAGTTATGCAACAAGGTTTCCCAGTGATTTTTTGTCCATTGCCTATCGCTAATTTTAGTTTCACTTATTTTTTGAAAAAATTTTCCCTTCACATCTACTGGAATAGTTAACCATAACAGGCCATTTGGTGTTTTGATTTTATTTCGGTTACGCCAGTCTCTCCGAGTATACTGTGCGTCATCATAAAGAATAACTATATCCACCGAGTTGATTGCATCGAAATATCCTTTCCAGGGAATATAGTTTGACTGAGTAATCAACACTTTCTTTTTCTCATTCATTAACAATTTCTTCAATAATATACAATGGTCTGTTCTTTGACTGCTCGAAAGTTTTGCCAATATAAATTCCAAGGATACCCAAGCTGAACTGAATTATTCCAGTAGAAAATAGTATAACAACTATAATGCTAGCCCAGCCTGCCTGATAGTTGTTTATAAATTTCATGATTATAATGTATATAGCGGCAATTAGGGCTACAATTGCCAAAAAAGCGCCCGAATAAATCGACATTCGAAGTAATTTTGTGGAATGTGAAGTCCACCCCTGAACCGCAAGTGAGAACAGTTTGACGAAACTATAACTGGTCTCGCCAGAAAAACGTCTTCGATGGTCTACCTCGATCGTTGTAGAACGGAATCCAAGCCACTTCAATATTTGAATATACAGCCTGTCTTTCTCCTTCAACTTTAGGAATTCATTTTTCACGCGGCTAGAGAACAACGTCAGGCTTCCAGAGTCAATGTCATATCTTCCGTCTGACAAAAAAGTAAAGCACAAATTGAAAAGCTTTGATGCCAAAGATTTAATGGCGGTATGCTTGCGTTTCATCCGCTTCGTAAATACTATTTCATTCCCTTCATAGTATTTGTCGAGCAAAGCCGAGATATATTCAGGGTCATCCTGCAAATCACAGTCCATGAGTACGACTACATCACCTTTTGCTTTTTCAAGGCCTGCCGTAATGGCGTAGTGCTGACCAAAATTACGACTAAGTTTAACTCCTCGGACTTCAGCGTGACTAGCACATGCAGAGGCAATAGCTCCCCAACTGTTGTCCTGACTACCGTCGTCCACAAGCACGATTTCAAATTTGATACCAATTGGTTGCATGGCCTCCTTAATTTTCATTACTAAATGTGGCACAATTGCAACAGCCTCGTACACAGGGCTTACGATAGACAGAGTCAACGACTTCTTGTGAGTTGAGATATTCATTTTATTGGCTGAGCTCAATGCAAATTGAAACTACTTCTGGCAAATTTAATTCTTTTACCTATCAAGGTATGACCATTGAAAATTACTGAGGAAATGAAATTATTTTTTTACTCACCATCCGTGAATCGCACTAGTTTTAGTGATGCTATGAATCACCATGCTTGTCAATCTTAGGCGTTAGCGATTGGGCTCAAAAAAGCACCTGAAAGACATTTAGGCATATCATTTGCCTTTTAAGATTTTTTTGGGAACATAGATGGCAAGTTGCCGTTGCTCAGCTTCTAACCTGTGAGTGAATTCTCCAAGCTTGGTATAATCTTCTGGAAAACGAACATTCCGTTTCTTAAAACTACTGATGTAAAGACTATCCAATCGGTATTCTACCGGTAAAATGAAAATAGTTTGATCGATATTTTTTATTCTGCTGCTTTCTAATTGCGTACGGTTCATTTCTTTGCTTGTCTCACTATACCAGCCCCAGCCAGGTAACGTGCCTTTCAAAAAATAAATGTATCCATATTCACTCGCAAACGCGAAGATGGGATCTCGCGGTGAGAAGGTTGTTTTAGAATAAACCAAATCATATGCAGTCTTCACAGAAGCACATAATTCTTTGTTGAGCTTAATTCTTTCTTCCCCCACAAGAAGCAATTGAGATTCTTCGCTGATGGGGTTGGTGCGATACGGAAAATAAAAGACCCCTGATATGGATTGAATTGCAGCGTTAATAGCGAGTACAATTACAAATGCAGTCAAAAGATATGGACCGCTCTTATACAGCAACAAATAAATTCCCGCAAAAAGAAATGAAGTATACCATATGATTTGAATGGACAACAAATTATTAGTTCCAAAAGAACCCACAAGTGGCATTAAAAGTAATAATCCTGCCATTACGAGAACGCTTATATTTTCTAACTTGCTTCTGATCCAATCAACCGAGCTCAAAATCACTTGAGCGACAACCCATATCACGATTATTAGAATGTAGATGAAAGTAAATGTATAGAAGTATTTTTGTCCGCCTAGATAAAGACTTTGCTCATAACTTACATTTACGATCAAGCCAGAAGCGAGAACAGCGATTGCAATTTTTGCTGCTCTATGTGTTGCAAAATGATTTAATGACAGCAGAATCAAAATAAGGGCAATTAAAATAAAGTGATTAAGAATAAGGCTGGTTTTGATGTATTGGTAATCTTCCAAATAGCGTGATAGAATGGAATCAGCGGAGCTATTTCCAATCACGACTAGCATTTGATAATAATCCTTCAACCATGAAATCAAATCTCCCCTCGACAAAATCAACCCTGCCACTAACACCCCGCCAAATACAATTACAGAATATTGCAATACCGTTTTGAGATTCCTTTTATCAAAAACCAATAAAGCAAAAATGAAAATGGACAAAAATATTGCGTTCGAGAACTTAACTGCAAACAGAAGCAGCAGAAATACACCAATCAGGAAGTATAAGCTGGCATCCTTTTGATTGAAGCTCCTTTCTCGTTGCAACGTAAAAAGACTACAGCCAACAATTACTTGAAATAAAAAATTTGATGTTGTATTGTAGGTCAACGCCTGGCCGCCAGAGGCATGAATCAAGAACGAACCACAAAGTACAAATAAGGCCAAGTTGGTATTGGTCACAAGATCAATTTCTGTCGTTCGCCTTGTCCATCGAGTCAAGCCGAATGCCAACACCGAGCCGCACAAAACCAAAAGAAATAACCTTAAGATTCGAACATTGATAATACTTACTTTTATCCAACTGAAGAATATACCATATATAGTTATATAGTAGGTCCCAGCTTTAGTTATCTCTTCCGAATTGCTAAAACCTAGGAAACTAAAGGCCTCATCCGTGAAGTCGAGCCCCTTGTCAATGGACCAAATGAAACAGCCAAGTTGAAAAACAACCAAGGCTAACAGCATGTAGGACAAATAATTGAATCTCTTTGGCATGGCATCACCATAGCTGGTGTATGAAATATCTGACTTTCTTCAACAAAAATACCTTGTTAGTAAAGAAAATTTTAAACTTTTTTACTTTCCATGATTCTAATCACGCATTTGAAATTTTTACATGAGCTCAGACCATAGCCAAAAATCCCTAGGCATCCGGAATTTGCCGATACTTCTGCTTGTTTCCAGCTTACCGTTTTCGATTTCAATTACTAATGGAGCTATTATTATTCTCGTCTTATCGGCCATTGTAAAACTTTTCAAGGAAAGGGGGAGAGCTATGGCAAAGGTATATTGGTTCCTTCCCTCTCTTTTCCTCTACAATTTCGCCTCTGGGTTTTGGTCAGGAGCACCCTGGTCCTTCATGGAAAAAAACCTATTGTTTCTTTTCATCCCTTTCACATTTGCCTGGCACTCCAATTTTTCGAATGTTTCCGTTTCGAAAATAAGTCTGGCACTTATCTTCGGCAATGTTGCATCTGCATTGATTTGCCTGGCAAGAGCAGTGTTCATGTCTTTCACATATGTCAGTAATACCTTGGTCTTTAATCCACGAGTAAACCCCGAAGCTTCCGAAGATTTCCTAACAAGCTCAGTGATGGGGGGCAACTATTTTTTTGGTGATTTTTTTTCGTTCTTTATTCATCCAACCTATTTTGGCCTTTACATTGTCTTCGCTCAGTATCTGATTTTCTTAATCGTTCAGTCCAATGAATATAAAAGGTGGAACGGTTTCTTGGTAGGGGTCTATTTTTTTTTCATGTGTATCATTTTCTTGCTCTCCAGTAAAGCAGCACTTATCAGCTCCTTAATGCTCACAGTTGGTCTTGCCATATTCCTGATTGCACGAGCGAATTGGGGTTGGGCGACTAAGACTGTTGTTGCACTGTGCATAGTCTCTGGATTAGGGTTGCTCACTCTTAATCCCAAATTAAAAGCATTCAGCGATACCCTTTCGTTGAGCCAGTTTACAAATCCAAATCCGCATGCACAATTTGGTCACGATCTGAGAATCCTTTCCTGGAGTGCATCTTTCGAAGTCGTTGAGAATAATTGGCTATTGGGTGTTGGCGAGGGAAACAAGGAATCCACGCTGACCAACGTATACATAAAAAGAGGTTATACGTTTGCGAGCGAACAGAAATTCAATAGTCACAACCAATACCTCGATTATTTTATTGGTGGGGGTATTTTCATCTTTGGATTGTTCTTGTTTGGATTGGGACAGTTGACTTTCCGCGCATTCGTGGGGCGTAATTATCCACTTCTTATTTTTATGCTTATTTTTTGTTTTAATTTGTTATTTGAAAATATTCTCTCTCGTTATTCAGGTATACTTTTCTTTTCCATCTTTGTGAGTGTATGGAGTAACGCTTCAACTGATCGAGTGCCTAAATGAATTCTTCTTTTTTAAGGAATGTTTTGACATTGGTATCAGGCAATGCCATAGCAATGGCTTTGCCGATACTTTGCTACCCCCTTTTGAGCAGGATTTTTACACCTGCTGACTATGCTCTTTTTGGCGTTTTTTTTAGCGTCTTTAGTTTTCTGGAAATTGGATCTGCTGGAAGGTATGATGGTGCGGTAATGCTGCCTCCGAAAAAAGAGGATGCTGCAAACCTAGTAGTGGGGGGGCTCATATTCGCTGGTTTTTACTCGCTTTTGATATTGACTCTCGTATTCTTTCTGAGAGATCTTGTAGCAACGAGTTTTCACAATTCAGAATTATCCCGCTGGCTTTTTTTGATTCCATTCTCATTATTTCTGGTATCGGCAAGTAAGCTCGGTAACACGTGGCTTATCAGAGAAAAAAGATTTAAGGAAGCTTCGGTTAATCGCGCAAGTCAGAAACTGGCCGAAGTAACAACGCAGTTGTTCTTGGGGCTAGGATCTTTCGGAACAGGCCTCATCATTGGTGACTTCATCGGCAGACTGTTTAATGGAGTGTTTTCTGTTTTTCAATGCGTTCGAAATGGGTTCGATCGAAAATTAATTTCAAAAGAATCCATTCGTTTTAACTTATTACGATATAGCGAATTCCCTAAACATACTGTGTTTCCTTCAATGTTAAATACGCTTGGGGCTATGTTGCCTGTTTTAATCATTAACAGATATTACTCTGAAGAAGTTAGCGGAAGTTTTAATTTTAGTCGGATAATTCTCGCCGCTCCGTCTGCTCTCATTGCAACTGGTATCTCTCAAGTACTGATGCAACAAGTGGCTGAAAAAAGTCACAGTGCTCACTCCATTTCAAAAGAAATAACTGGACTTGTTTCCAAACTGGCCGTTCTCTCTATGTGCGCCATCATCATCACATTCTTCTTCGCCCCAGAAATCTTCGCCCTAGTGTTTGGATCGAAGTGGAGATTGTCAGGAGAGTTTACAAAAATTTTGATTTTTTCTTACGCTATTTCATTCATTGTCTCTCCATTTAGTGTACTTCTTGGTGTATTGGGACGAATAAAACTAGCAGCATATTGGCAAATAACATATTTTCTTATGATGTGCTCACTTTGGCTCTTTGGTGGGTTAGCAATAGACAATTTTCTACTAGTATTTGTGGCCATTGAATTGTTAGCCTACTTGCTTTATGGGGCCTTTATATACAAGGCAATAACAGATTATGAAGCAAGTATTTTACAAATTAAAGAATGAGTACATTTTCTTTTAAAAAGTCAGTACTATCCATAAGTGTTGCCATGATTTTATACTACGTAATCATGGAATTATACTATTACTATTTTGTCGGAATAAGCTACGAGAGATTTCAAATGAGGCTGGAAGTAAATACTAACAAGTATTTTGAAACGAAAATTCTATTCGCTTTGATGATGATCTTCTCTCTTTATGTCTCAAAGAAAAGTGAATTCATCTATGCTGTTTTAATATTCTTTATAGTTTCTTTTTTTATACCTGCTCTGGTAAACTACTCGTTTCAAAACCAGATTCCTTGGCCCCTTTACTCTACGTTTGCCTTGCTTCTTTCAATCGGAACAATTTCCTCTTATAAGATAAAGACAATTACCCTTAGCAATTTGTATTTTTCTAAGAGCGCTATTCTTTTCTTAACAACACTAATCCTTGTTCCTATCTTTTACACTTTTGGGGTGTACTTTAACTTAGGAAATTTTCTTTTAGACGATGTGTATGACACGCGAGCCTATTTTGATATGAACTCATCCGTGATCATAAACTACTTATATAATTGGCTAGTGAGGGCAATCCTGCCTGTGCTTTTGGTCTTCTTTCTTATCAAGAAGCAATATTCCTTTGCTATTTTTATTTTAGCTATTTTGGTTTATCTCTATGCAATCTCTGGCAATAAAACCGTCTATATAACTTCATTTATTGTTCTCTTCTTTTTTTCGTTCGGAAAAGGGTGGCTGGAAAAGATCAAATTTTTTCTTTACGCATTGATCCTGGTTTTGATTCTATTTCCTTTGGTGGATTCACTTATAGACAGTCACAAGTTAAAGGGTACCTTCGTGATGAGATTACTCTTTCTCCCTTCTCACCTCGATTATTTTTATTTTGACCTGTTTAAAAACAATCCATTGTATTTTGCTGAAAGCAATTTTTTCAAGTGGTTTGTGCACTATCCTTTTGATCGTCCGGTTGGATTTATAATTGCAGAAACCTATTTCTCAGCCCCTGAAATGAATGCAAATAATGGAATAATAAGTGATGGATATATGAATCTCGGCTATTGGGGCGTTGGATTAAATATTTTACTAGTCTCCTTAATTTTTATGTTTTTTAACTCACTCCCCGTTGATTCAAGATATCTAGGAATTTTCTTTTTACTAGTATTTCTGCTTGCCGGCTCGCCTATGCTATCGATGTTTATCACTTCTGGACTGTGGATTCTGATTTTGTTAGGGCTGACTTTAAAAAAGACTGAACTACAGTCATCTTAAATAAGTAGTTACTTTTCGACTAAGGCCCGTCATTGACTAATGATAAAATACTCTCGTACTTCAGTTTTTGAATTTCTGAAACAACATTATTATTGTGATATAAAAGTGTAAAAATTCCGCCATAGTGCTTACAGATTTTATAAATATCCAAAATGTGGAGCTCGGTGAATGCTTGGCTTGATAAATTAAGCACTGCAGTATCCATTACCATCAGAGGGAATTCTAAAAGATCAAGTTTCTTCCTGTTTATCAGATCATACACCGGATACTCAAAACAACAACCTGCTCTAAAACCTGCGGTTGATTCAAATCCAACCGATGAGTCGTAGTGAAGTCCAAGTTCATTCCAGATTTGCCACGTTTGCGGATTCCTCCACCTCAGAAAATGTTGCCTGCCGCCAATCTGCTGCTGCTCAATTCCACATTTTTTGATAATTGATAGGAGATTCCGGTATTCTCTTCCTGTCTGATTTAAGTCGCAGAAAGTGACATAACTAGGATGAAATCCGATGTAGTGACCCCTTTGGTGTATGGCACGAAATACTTGATGGAAGTATGAAGTATCAAGTACATGATCAATGCTTTGAATGCCGTCCAATGACTTCGGTTCGTGTCCTGGGATAAAATTAAACGTGCAGTGAAATTTATACTTTTCAGCACACCACATTAAATAATCAAAAGTGCTGTAAGGATCATTAAACGGAAGGCCAAGTGTGGACTTGATTTTAGCATTGATCCTTGAGAAAAATAATTTAGGGCTTTTCCTGACATATAGATCGCCAACCAAATTTTTCAGAGTGCCCATCATACCTCTGTTCGATATTGATATTGGAAAATCAATATCGTGTGAAACAATGATGCGTGATTGACGTTTCACTCTCGCATATCCTTCACCTGAGGCCTTCTCAACCATGAACCATAGTATGTCAAGATATTCATTTACAATCGCCCGATGATGAAACTGATTCAGGTAGGCTAATGAATGTCTTTCTTTAAATCGCCCTCTCGAGTCCAGATCAAAATCATCATATCCAATTTCTTCATACCTAGTAAGCATAAAAAAAATGCTTCCGAAGATATCTATGTCAAATATTTTTTTTGATGTGCCGTTGTCTTTTTCTAAAGCTATCCCATAGATTACAGGAACAGAAGAGTTTAGAAAATTATTACCCGGAAAATCATCCCGCAGTTCGCGAATTCTAAGTGGTGCTTTTGGATGTGAATTCTTTGTGAGCCATTGAGATGGGTCTGTGTTAAACAAAATACTCGCGATATTTATCTTTACATCATTGATCTGTATTTGGATAATTTTCTCCTCGTTATTCTCATTGTTATTCAAGGCATAGTCTAAGCCCCAGAACGTCTTGAAAATCACGTCACAGATGTATTCTAATTCTTTAGTGTAGCGAGTATTACTATTTACTATCAAGCTAAGGCTTGCCATCAATTGCCGGTTTTTTAGTAGTCGAGCTCCGAATCTTATTTGATTGTGATTACACAAGCGCCCCAAGAGTAGCCCACGCCAAAACCTGCCAAAACAATGTTGCCCTTTAGTTTATTAGCACGGGATGCCTCATACAAAGCAATAGGGATTGTGGAGGAAACTGTATTGCCACAATTTTCTAAAAAGTAATAAAACCGCTCTTCAGGGATCAGCATTTTTTTTCGCAAATGATTCAGCATGTACTTATTTGCTTGATGCAAAACATACAACTGAACATCTTCTGCGGTGAGTGAGTGTTTTTGCAACACTTTGTTAATCATTACCGGAACAGCTTCAGAAGTGAAATTAAATATTTCTGTTCCGTTCATGTGTAAATTATTGTCATTTGAAATGTTACCGTAGTCATCAGCAACATCCTTGCCGTTGGCAGAGGAGAATGGAAAACGCATTCCACCGTTTTTCACAATTAAATTTTTGGCTCCCCTTCCATCAGTTCCTAATTCAAAATCGCCAATTTCTGCAAATCCTTCATTGGCCGACACTAGCGTTGCTGATGCTCCATCACCAAAAATTGTACGATTGCTCTTATCCTTTGGATGAATAAACTTGCTGTAAGTTTCAGATGTTATTAAGAGAATATTCTTTGCTATCAAGGCGCTGATCAATCCCTTGGCTAAACTAAGTCCGTAAATGTAACCCGAACAGCCTAAGTTAAAGTCGATTGCTCCAGCTGTTGAAGGGATTTTCAATCTATCTTGAATGATGCAGGCCGTTGTTGGTAAAAAATAATCGGGACTTTGTGTACACAGTAGAATAAAATCAATCGATTCGGGTGTGATCAAATGTTCATCAAATAATTTCTGTGCGGCCTTCACAGCCATATCGGATGAAAATTCATCAGGGGCAGCAATGTGACGCTGATAAATTCCAGTCTTGCTTGATATTTTATCAACTGACCATTCAGGGAACAATTGATTAAGGCTCGCATTGTGCAGGACTTGGTCAGGCAAATAGTAAGAAATGGCCTTGATTCTAGCTGCCTGCATATTCTTGAATTGATTTAATGTAAATCTTCTGAAACGCATGAACGCGCTCTTCCTCAAGACTGAGCACACCTGGCAAACTTGCATTTAATACTCCATGTTGCACAACCTGACAAATCGCTTTGTCTTCTTCGAACACCTGCCTATTAAAATCAATTAATGATTTTTCGAAGGCTGCTAGTAAAGCTTTCTTTTCTTGGTCTGATGTGACCGCAGTAAAAACATAGCTTGTAAACCAAGTAGAACTCTCATTTATGGGCTCAATTAGTGAATAGTTGTATGATGAACCATGAGTGGATGACACTAACAAATTAGGAAAAACAAGTATGTGTTTATAACCCTCAATTTTATAAGGCCTGGCTGAAAAGAGGTCTTCTATTTTTCTGTTTTGCGGATCCGATCTTTTCACATTCAATTCAGCACTCCAGTTAGAGTGAAAAGGAGTAAAGGCAAACTCCAGTCCCTGAGCTCCCAATTTTTTAAAAGTACTAGCATGAATTGCATTCACATGGTAACTTTCTAACGTGTTTTCAACTATGATTTTCCAATTGGCATTTATTGTCATTTTATTAATATCAACCAGATTGCCCAAAGACATTGACATCTGTTCTAACTCAGCATAAAACTCACCAAGATAATCGCGTATAGACTGGGGTTTTTCATCGATTGAAACAAAACACAGATTGCCACAGAATTCGATTTGAAATTGCTTCAATCGCATATCACAAAGTTCTTTATATGTAAACTCCTTGAAAAGTGGTTTCTTGGGAATGCCTGTAGGAACACCTTCTTGATCATACGCCCACCCGTGATAGGGGCACACCATTGGTCGATTGCCTGTTTCGTCTTGCTGAATGAGACTGAAACGGTGAGAACAAACATTTAGAAAAGCACGCACCTCTCCTTTTACATTTTGAATCAACACAGGTACATCTGCTATTCTCCTACATATGAAATCATTGACATTGGCAAGCTGGCTTCTAAAGCCGACAAAACACCAGTTTTTTTTAAAAATAAATTGTTTTTCTTTTTCAAAGATTGCTGCCTGATGGTAATGTACTGGTGAAATGTTTGATTTCATGGCAATCGTTCAGTTTAAAGTTAGTCCACCATCAAGAATAATATCTGAGCCCGTCATCCACCTACTTGCGTCCGACAGTAAAAATACAACCAAACCTGAAATATCAGTCGTATTTCCATAACCAAGAGGATACGCCTTTGACGCATCTTCCACGTCCGCGCCTGAGGTTACTGCCTTTGCGAGTTCTGTCATAGGTGTACGAATGATTCCAGGGCAAATACTATTCGAGCGAATCCCCTGAGATGCCACTTCTGAGGCAACCACTTTTGTAAACGCACTCAGCGCTGCCTTAGATGAGGCGTATAAAGCTGTGCCGGGAACTCCCAGTTTTGAAGAGATCGATGAGACAAATATCAGGGACCCTTGTTTCTGAATTTTTCTATTTTTTAATAGTTGCTGACAGAGCAAGGCAGCTGAATTGAAATTAGTGTCAAAAATTTTCTTAATTTTTTCTTCTGATAGAAATTTAACAGGTGCATACTCGACAATCCCGGCATTAAAAACCACACCGTCAAACACTTTGCCATCAAGAATTGTTTTTAAATCTTCCTTTCTCGTAAGATCAGCCTCAATAATTTCATGGTTACCTGCAGTCATTGCGATCCTTGTTTCGTCTAAGCGCGGCTGATTACGCCCGACCAAAGTCACGTCTGCACCAAACTCAGATGTTGTAATGGCAATTTGTCTGCCTATTCCTGAAGAAGCTCCCGTAACGAGTATTGACTTGCCAGCCAGCGAAAAAATATTTTTCATAGCTCAATGCTTCCGAGGTATTTTAATGGATCTGTTTTAATGTAAACTGCACCCCATGACAGCCCTACGCCAAATCCGCATAAAACTATTTTAGAGGATTTTTCGGTCATATTTTTTTGCAACTCGGTCGCCATTGTATGTGGAATTGTAGCACAACTTGTATTGCCGTATTTGCCAAGAGAATACGGGACCTTTTCAGGAGGAATTCCTAATTTCTTTCTTATTTTTTCATTCATCATCAGGTTAGCTTGATGAAATACAAAATAATCGATATCATTCTCGAATATTTCGAAATTTGCTAAGAGTTGCCTGATCACTTCTGGAGCCTTAGTAATTCCAAAGGAGAATACATCCATTCCCTCTAGTATTAATTGATCTGATCTTCGCTTAATACCCGGGCTAATTACAGTTGAATTTAAAGAGTTCGATGAGAATGGACTTCTGTAACCACCATCATTGATAATGATACTTTTGTACCCTCGTCCATTTGAGCGCATATTTGCATAAATGGGCTCTGCAGTTTTATCGAATATCAGGGCAGTCGCGGTACCTGCATCTCCAAAGAGCGGAAAAGTGCTTTTATCTTCCGGCGAACACACTTTGCTAATGGTATCGCCCACAAGTAACAATCCTTTTTTGATCTGACCATTGGCCATCAAATTTGCCAACGTGACAAATCCGTACACATATCCCGAGCAACCGAGAGAAATGTCAAGCGTAAAGCAGCTATCAGCAAGACCCAAACGGTCTTGCAGAATCGGTGAGGTAGCTGGCAATACATAATCAGGCGTTTGAGTAACAAAAATCAGAGCGTCAACTTCTTCTTTTTGCCATCCTAATTGATCGATTAATTTCTTTGCGGATTCAAAGCACAAGTCACTGGTGCAAATTGACGAATCAGCTATTCTTCTTTCTACTATTCCAGTCGTGGCGATAAGTTTGTCGGCCTCTTCGGAGGTAAGACAATTGCAGTCCCTTACCAATTGCCTCGACCTGGGTACGCAAGAAACAATTCCTTCAATTCTGATGTTGGGAATAGTTAAAAAAGCCATTACTTTTTTAATGCTTTTATTCTTTCAAATAAATCTGAGACGGTTACTGCATTTCGAATATCATCACCAGTTAATGTTACCCCGTATTGCTCGTCAGCCAATGCAATGACTGATAATGCAATCAGAGAATCCCATTCATCCAAATTTTTATAATCAGTTGATCCTATTACTAAAGAGGGGTCGGTTTGTTCGAACTGGCTTGAAAATGCACTCACAAATTCTGATAATTCCATAGTTTTTGGTATAAGAACCGCAAATTTAAAGTAAAAATTCAATTTTCTGGGCGACACCGAAAACGCAATCACCGTTCAATCTGGTGTGCTATCTTTGTTAATCTGTTGCTCTCATCCCTATACCAGGTTCAGAACGCAGGCCTGGCTTCTATTGAAATTGTAAGTGAATCGTGGAGCCCCAACTACCAGATAGAGATTGGTTTTTCTCAACCAATTGAGTGGGTTGACCTTTTCAAATCACAACAAAATTCAATTGCAGAATTATGAAAATCTTATTCCAATTGACATTTCATCTTATCGGCCAATCACTATTTTTTTTACAAGCTTAAATCCATTCCTGAGATAATAAAGCGGCCAATCCTGCAAGTTCCAGAACCATGATCCCCGACAACTGAAACAATTAGGATCATCGCAAAGGAAGCTTCTTGGATTTGCTTTTTGCATCTGGTAAGATATTTCGAAAGCATCTTTGGCGGGCATTGAAATGGAATATGCTGAGCCAAAAAAAGCTGTCTTAAGTTTTTTTGAAGTCACGTAGCGGGCATATACCTTATAATGACCCCTCGAACAACCTCCAACTTCCCTGACTTTAAACACTTTGATCTCGTTTCCTTTTTTATACCGAACGGCTGTCAAAAAACTCAAGACTGATGTGGTCGTGTAGCCTGCCTGTTGCTGAGCATAATGGCCCGTCATGAAATCCGGGGGTTGGGCTACAGCACCAAGACATAATGCCTTTCCATTAAATTCGATAACCTTCCCTACAGGATCATATGGTCTTGAATTTTCGTTGTGATCCTTTATTAAATCCTGTGCATGTCTACCGATCGCAACAAATGAATTGGTGGGATATTTGCTCCTGACTACGTTGGGGTGACTAAGGAAATATTTCGTAAATGCGCCCCCAGCTTTGCTAGGGGTTTTCTCATCAAATACAAAATTGGTCAGTTTCCATCTAAAAAAAGTATCAGTAAAGCTAGAAGTAATTATCGTGCCCTGCGCTTCCCCACCTAATACATCCCACAATACCTCAAAAACCAAAGCCAGGGAGCTTTTCGGGTCTTTATTTATCATTCCAATCTCTGACAGATCGCCTTTTAGTAAAACGATATCACCTCTTTCTATACCCAGATCGAAGAGTGATTTCTTTAATGCCGCATAGATTTCCTGCTCCATTTGTTAAATACTTAATTCTTTGTGACCGATATCTTTTACAGAAACTGTTTTGTCAAATATAGTGCCCGAGTGAACAAACATTCAGTCTGTGATCTATGCATTTTTTTGAAAGACAAAATTTTATCATTTCTGCTTAGTACTTTGGGGAGGACTGACTTTTTCAGGTTAAAAAAGACGACTCGATTTGTTCAAACTGAGCTGCTAAACAGTTACAAATTCTGGTAAATCCATATTTTTACAACTTGAAAGACCACAACTTTAATGTAAGTTAAGTTTTCTAGTCAACACCAAAACGCAGTAACCTTTCAATTTGGTACTTGCGAGGTGAGGCATGATTTTGAAACAATTTTTGAGCCAAGACGTGAAAAAATTTTAAATGAATCCAGAATGAGCTATACTATAGTAAGGATCACCAATCTTTACAGCGGATACTTGGCCCAATACCAATTAACTTTTCCTTACTTCCAGCAAAAGTCCTATAAGGAACAGTATGAACATTTAATTTCAGATTCTTTCGATTCAGATTCTTCTATTTCAAGGGCGTTAAATAAAATTGGCGTTAATTCCATCGTCCTATTTAATAATGCACCGTGGCTTCAAGATCGATGGAAGGCAGAAAATAATTGCGTAAAGTCAGGGAAGGAATTGATCTTCGAACAACTAAAATCCATAAAACCTGATGTTGTCTGGATTGATAACCCGGCCTTTGTTGACCGTCAATGGATTTCTAGTGTCAGAGAGAACATAAAGTCCGTAAAAGCAATCACTGGTTTGGTCTGCTCTCCCTACAGCTCAAATGACCTAAGAACCTTAAAGCTCTTCGATTTTTTAACAACCTGCACCCCATGTCTTGATAGGGAGTTTAAAGACCTGGGCATTAAATCATATTTGATTTATCACAGCTTTGATCCTGAAATTCTTGATAAAATCAAAAGCCGAGATGAGCATGCTTCATCGGAGTTACTATTTATAGGATCTCTTTACACAGGAGGCGGGTTTCATAAAACAAGAATTGAATACCTCGAGGAGTTTCTAAAATCGGGCCTATCTGTAGAAATATGTGGAAGCATAGATCCGACCGCCAAACTATTGACGAAGAAAAGCGCGTATTACCTCATTAATATGGTAAAGGGTCTGGGTGGGGGGAGTCTGATCAAGGATATTCCGATATTGAAACGTTACGAGCAATATGGTGATACTCCCATTAATTTCTATTCACGAAAGTTGAAATCAAGTATTTCTCCGCCGGTTTTCGGGCTAAAGCAGTTCAGAAAAGTTTCAAAAGCAAACATTTGTTTTAACATTCATGGCGAAATAGCCAAGAATTGTGCGGGGAATTTGCGGTTATTCGAAGCAACCGGGGTCGGTTCGTGCCTTATTACTGACTGGAAGGAAAACCTGTCAGAATTATTTGATATTGAAAGAGAAGTGATCACTTATAAATCGATACCCGAGTGTATTGACAAAATACAGTGGCTGATGAAAAATCCTTCTGAGCGCTTAAAAATAGCCAGGGCAGGGCAGCAGCGTACGTTGAAAGACCACACTACTATGAACCGAGCAACTAAGGTTGATCAAATCATAAAAGATCATCTTTAATGGCCTAGCGAGAGTGCTATAGAATGGATTGAAATCGTTTGTCCTTTACCGCTTGATCTCTCATAAGAATGGCGGTGCTGTCTTTGCTACCGTCATCCACTAAAACAACCTCCAGTGCAATTGAACAACTTTCAATAAGGCTATTGAGTCTGCTCACCAGCAAAGGAAAAATTTTCTCTTCATTGAAAAGTGGTACGACAATTGAAATTTTAAACTCCATGCGCTTTTTTTCAAAAAATGAGACCGCGAAGATAAACAAAAAATTATTTGACCTTCTGCATCAGTTACTTATTTTGATTTTCTAACTGACGGCTCAACTAAAAGGAAGATGTCAAACTGAAGTCCAAGTCCAAACTTAAGATGACCGTTCCTCCAATCAGCATGATCTTTTATTTCACCAATGCAAACTGGCATGTCAGGAATTAATGAAGGGAAAATATCGGTGTGTGTTAAGGATCGAAACATATCCGGGATAGAATTGTACTCCGGGTTAAATAACGGATCTAAAAAGACGGGCTCTTTTCGGCCCTGCTCTTTATACGCCATAAGCAGCGCAATTCTCGCGTTATCAGTTTCAAAGTACTTCTTCACGAGAGGAGCCTCCTCGTAAAATGTGTAGGCCAGCATTGAGGAGAGAACCAACAGCGAAATTATTGCAAGGTAACGCAGTGACCGAAATGACTTACGAAATCTCATCCCAACACATAAACCAAGAAAAAAAATACTGATTACCTCCCAAAAACTAACATAGATATAAGCCCTCAATGGACCGACAGCTCCATAAGCGTACGCAAGGGGGATGTTACTGACTGCTATCAGAATCAAAGAGCCAATGGCCAAAATCAGAATAAGTTTACCGATACCTATATTAGGTTGAAACTTTTCGGGGGCATAGTATCCAAATAAAACGAACACCGGAAAATAGAATAAAATGTATGGTGCCTTATAAAAGGCATGTGCTAAGACAACCACTGTGCTATAAGAAGTGATCTTTATCAGATGAAAAAAACTGGGGTGAGTTATTCCATCCATTCTTTTCCATGTACCTGGTGCTGTTATCATTACTATGAATGCAATAGAACAAAAAATAAACGCGGTAAAAATTTTCTTATTCATCGTGTGCCGGAGGAATTTCTTCCAATTAAATTTCTCCTTATAAAAAAGGAATAGGCAAGCGATAAATAGAATAAATACGATCATAGATCCCACATGTTCTGACGAGCTACCAGCATACAGAAAACAGATCATGATGATAAAATAATGCAGTACACGATCAGGCGCTTTCAGAATGAAAGTCATCCCCACAAAAGCAAAAGCTAAACCTCCAACATACATCGTTGAGGCATTTATCCAGTAAAAAGTATTAATCTCGAGAATAGTTAAAAACAATGCACTGAAGAGAAAGACACTTAGATTGATCAATACCAGTTTTGGCATAGGCCAAAAGAATTGAATGATATGGTAAATAGAATAGATAAAAAGAATGCTCAAGATGATCGGATAAAATATCAAATTGGGGATGACTTTGTATATCAAAAAGATGATATTAATTAGGAATTGCGGCCCAAATCTCCCCTGCCACTCCAAATACCAAACTTTAAATGGACTTAGGAATCCTTCTTGATTCATATGACCTAGGTATGCATAGTCATCCAGTGAAAGTCGATTATAGAAACCGATGACCAAAAAATAGCTTAGGAATAACGTATTGAAGGCAATCAAAGGAATCGATACCGCTTGAGGGAATGATTGGTCGCGAGGTTGGGTTAGACCACTGATCATAGAGGTTAGGAGATTAGGCCAAGTTTGGGATAAACTTTTAAAACTATAATTTTGTGCCCTTGTAATCAAATACCCTCTAGATAAAAACTCAAAAAAATCATGGTCGAGGAGATAAAGCACTTGAACAGTCTGTTTGCAATAATTATAAGAAGTTCATATAAGAAGCCTGGAATAACTTTTTTCACGAGTGGAGAATGGTCTCAGCAGTTGGCTTATATGAATCATCCCAAAGGAAAAGTAATTGAACCCCACGTTCACAATGCGGTAAAAAGAGAGGTCCATTACACCCAAGAAGTATTGCTCATAAAAAGTGGTAAGGTCCGAGTCGATTTTTATCTCGATAATCAAGACTATCTTGAGAGTCGTGTTCTCGAGCAAGGAGATGTTATTTTACTGATGACAGGTGGCCACGGTTTTGAAGTTTTAGAGGAATTAGAAATGATTGAGGTCAAGCAAGGGCCATATGCAGGTGACCATGACAAAACAAGATTTAAACCAAAAAAAATTCAGAATGAACGTACTGGTGAATGAGCCCTTATTGGATGGAAATGAGAAAAAATATCTTAACGAATGCATAGATACTGGCTGGATTTCATCTGAGGGCCCTTTTATTAAGAGATTCGAAGAGACACTTGCCAACTATTTTGATCGCAAATTTGCAATTGCCGTAAGCAATGGTACTGTTGCCATCGACATTGCAATTGATGCTCTCGAATTGAAAAGTGGTGATGAAATCATACTTCCTTCATTCACGATTATTTCATGTATTTCTGGTTTGATTAGAAAAGGATGTGTGCCTGTTTTTATTGATCAAGATGCAGAGACATGGAACATGGATGTCCGGCAGATCAAATCAAAAATTACGTCAAAAACGAAGGCGATAATGGTCGTACACATTTATGGCCTTCCGGTAGATATGACGCCCGTGCTTGAGATTGCAAAACAGCATAATCTTCTGATTATAGAAGACTCTGCCGAGATGCATGGTCAAACTTATAACGGACGAAAGTGTGGAAGCTTTGGAGACATTTCTACACTCAGTTTTTATCCAAACAAGCACATTACTACCGGCGAGGGGGGTATGGTTTTAACTGATGATGCACAGTTAGCTGAACGCTGCCGTTCGCTTAGAAACCTTTGCTTCGTTCCTGAAAGAAGATTCGTCCACTATGAACTTGGCTATAACGCTCGAATGACAAATTTGCAAGCTGCCGTTGGATTGGCCCAGTTTGAACGAATAGAACAATTCATCGTGAAAAAAAGATGGATCGGCTCGACTTATCAAAGTTTGCTTAAAGGTATCGATGGAATAAGATTGCCTCTTCAAAAAACGGAATACGCTGATAATATCTATTGGGTCTTTGGTGTTACTTTGGATGAGAACCTTCCGGACGCCTCTGATGTGATGAAAAAACTCGCAGAACTCGGTGTAGGTACCAGACCTTTCTTTTGGGGTCTCCATGAGCAGCCCGTTCTAAAAAAATATGGACTTGATACAGCGCAAAATCTCCCGGTTTGCGAATATTTATCCAGGAAAGGTTTTTACTTGCCAAGCGGGCTCGCGCTGAAGGAAAGTCAAATAATTTATTGTGCCGAGATGTTAAAAAAAGTCATGAAAACCATATAGTAGAATGGCACATTTTGTTGATTATTCAAAGTATTATAATCTGCTCTACAAGGATAAAAACTACTTACAAGAAGTTGAGTATATCCATTCATTGATTAAAGAGTTTGATGTCAAGGGCTGTCATTTACTCGACATTGGATGTGGAACCGGCAGCCATGCAATGGAAATGTCCTCTAGAGGATTTCATGTGCATGGAATGGACTTAAGCAATCAGATGCTTGATATTGCCAGAAATAGGAATATCCCTAATGCTGTTTTTAGCCGAGGGGATATTCGCAACTTCAGACTTGACAAAAAGTTTGACATTGTCACATCGTTATTTCACGTTATTTCTTATCAAACTTCTAATGAGGATGTAAAAGCTTCTTTCAAAAACATAAGCGATCATTTAAAAGAAGACGGTGTTTTTATTTTCGATTGCTGGTATGGACCAGCGGTTCTATATGATCTTCCAGGTACACGAGTCCGAAAAATGGAGGACGAACACCTTCGCGTTATTCGGGTCTCAGAGTCATCAATTGACTTTAATCGATCTATTGTAGACGTGTTTTTCGAAGTAAATGCTTATGATAAAACGTCACGAGAATTTAGTATAGTCACTGAAAAACACCCTATGCGGTATTTCTTCCTCAATGAGATTGATCTCTTTGCTGAATGTTGCGATCTGAGTGTTGTAAAAAGCTATGCTTGGCTAACCCAAAGTTTACCAACTAGAAATTCCTGGTATATAACTGTAATATGTAAAAGAAAGTTGTGAATAATATCGGCCTTTTTATTGATATCGAATTCACAAATGGCGGGTCATTTCAGTATAACCAGGGAATCCTTGAAGCGCTTATCTCTCTCCCAAAGGAAGACTTTAAATTGACTGTATTTTACTCCGATCTTTCATGGGCCTCCTCAATTCCAAATGAGATAGAGTCAATTCATTTACCATACTCTGCCACCCTAAAAAAAGCTTTAAAAATAATTTTTGGCATTGGCACACCTGATTTCATTTTAAGGTTTTTATTTTCGCTTACGTCAATTAAGAAACTAGGAAACTCTTCGTATGATTTGATTTTTTTTCCCTCGCAGGACCTGGCAGGTCTGTTTGCATCAACTCGTGCAGTGAACGTAATTCATGATCTTATGCATCGCTACGAAAGTCAATTTAAAGAAGCTTCTGGTGGCGGAAGAAGCAAGTATAGAGATCGTCTATTTTCAGGTATGGCAAAAAAGTCTTCAGTCTTATTGGTTGATTCAATTGTGGGGAAAAGACAGGTGATTGAGTCTTACCCCGTAGAGGATGAAGAAAAAATTAAAGTACTACCCTATGTTGCCCCACTTCATATTGTTCAGTATGAAGATAAGAATTTTAAAGATTACTTTGAGAGTCTGAATTTGCCGCCAAAATTTATTTTTTATCCTGCGCAATTTTGGCCACATAAAAATCATCAAATTCTGTTAGACGCTGCGTTGTTATTAAGGGATAAGATTGAGGATCTTAATTTTGTCTTTACCGGTCATAAAAATTATGAGTTTGAAAAACTACATGAATTTTGTACTCGAAATAAGCTTTCCGCGCGGGTTCGATTTCTTGGATTTGTGCCAAACGAGGTCTTAGGAGGTTTTTATCTGCGGGCACGGGCTTTAATGATGCCAACCCATTTTGGTCCAACCAATATTCCTCCATTAGAGGCAATTGCGCTTAAATGTCCAGTAGGCGTTTCAAGAATTTACGGAATGCCCGAACAGTTGAAAGATGCTGCTATTTATTTTGACAATAAAAATGTGAACGATGTTTCAAAAGCAATGGAGGCACTTTGGACTGACGATTCTCTCTGTAACTTGCTTAGCCGGAACGCTGAAAAACATTTCAACCAGTGGAATCCAGCGAGTTTTAATAGAAGAGTTTGTGAAATAATAACTGAGTCGATTGTAATTCAAAATAGGTAATGAAAAAGGTAACCATCATTACAGTCACTTTCAACAGTGCCGCAACTATCCGAGAGACAATTGAATCTGTACTGTCTCAAGACTATCCAAATATCGAGTACATTATCATTGATGGTCTTTCTGTGGACGGTACCCAAGAAATTGTTAAGTCTTATGGCAGTAGCATCGCCCATTTTATATCCGAAAAGGACAAGGGGCTGTATGATGCTATGAATAAAGGTATTGAAATAGCTTCTGGAGATGTCATTGGGATAATTAACTCAGATGACCTATACGCACATCCAAAAATTATTTCAAATATTGTTAGTGTTTTTGAAAAAGATAACGTCGGTATCGTATATGGGGATTTGATTTATTTTAAAACGGGAATGCCTGATGTCCCTATCCGTTACTATAAAGGGGGGGTATTCTCCACGAGACGTGTACAGTATGGCTTGATGCCTCCACATCCCACTTTTTTCATACATAAAAATGTTTATACCAAATACGGCAAATTTGACCTTCAGTTTACCCTCAGTGCAGATTTTGATCTAATTTTAAGGTTTCTGGGCGTTCATAAGGTTCAGTTTAAATATTGCCCTGAAGTTTTCGTTAAAATGAGAACTGGTGGTAAAAGTACTAGTAGCTTGAAAAGAACATTAATTATGAATCGTGAAGACTTATCATCTTGCCAAAAGAATGGTATATATGTAAATCCCTTCAAGTTTTATTTAAAGTACCCTATTAAGTTTTTTGACTTTTTGAATTAATGGCTATACTACTTACCGGCGGATCTGGCTTTATCGGAAGCCATTTTCACAATCAGATTCCGAATCAAGAGATAATCAATCTGGATCTCAAGAATCCTAGCCATAATCAGCGTTCACTATTTGTACGAGGAGACATTCGCATAAAAGAAGACATTAGGAAAGCGGTTATCGGCCATAATATTACAAGTATACTCTCTCTAGCCGCCAAACATCATGACTTCGGAATCGGTCATGATGAATATTTCGATACTAACGAGGATGGAACTAAAGCTCTTTGCGAAGTTGCCACCGAATTTAGCATCAAAAAAATTATTTTTTTTTCATCAGTGGCTGTCTACGGTCTTCGCTCAGAAGTTAGTGATGAGCGTATGTCCCCTGAACCAGATTCCCCTTACGGGGCATCCAAACTGGCAGGAGAAAAGGTACTGGAAAAATGGGCTGCTGAAGACCCTGACCGGAAAGTCCTCATTCTTCGACCTGCACTTGTTTATGGGCCGTTTAACACGGCTAATATGTACAATTTGATTCGGCAGATTGATTCAGGCCTTTATTTTCATTTAGGTAAAGCTGACAACATCAAATCAATTGCTTATGTAGAAAACGTAGTAAAGGCTACATTATTTCTAAGTCAAAAAATTGAATCTGGTGTTTCTATTTACAACTATTCCGATGAACCCCAACTTACATCACGAATTATCGGAGAAACAATCGCTTCTGCGTTGGGCAAAAAAATAAGATTAACAGTACCTCGAAACGTTGGAGTTGCAGCAGGCCTACCGTTTGACCTTATGATTAAACTTACGGGAAAAAATCTCCCAATCTCATCAGCACGAATAAAAAAATTAAGTACACAAACCAATCACTCCGCAAAAAAAATATTCTCTAACGGATTTACCCCTGATTTTAGTACTCTTGCTGGTCTTCAAAAAATGGTAGAATGGTACAAAGATACAAAGGGAAAAAAGGTGCTACACTGAAAGGGAGAGCTAACCGTATTGCTCATTAGATCAAATGACCGTTTCGGTGGATTTATAATCCAAGCTAAATACAAAGATGTAGTTTGTAAGAATAGAATAATTATCTTCTTTCGCACGGCTCTGATCTCGTTGTCGGACCAATTATTTTGGACAACTTCCGGTAAAAATGATGTGAACATATGATGACTAAGTAATGAAACCGAGAATTGAAATTGGTAGTTCTTTGGTAATGATATTGGCTATAGTAATGCCATTCCCTGTCCGAATTACCGGACTTGTTACATTCATAATATCCATTTGCTATTTTGTTTACCTGGTTGCTTCAAAAAAAGTTGACAGAAATCTTCTTAAAAATCGTCTCTTTCTTTTGTTGATTATCAGTTTCGCTATCATGGTCATCGGTTGTTTGTGGGGCGATTATAATACAGGGTTGATGGTACTAGAGCGAGGTCTGTTTTTGATTGCATTTCCGATAGTAATTTATCATGCAAGAATATCCTCTTTAACCGTATCGCAAATTGTTATGGCATTTTTTGTAGGATGCTTTCTTGTAAGTTTAGCCGGCTGGATTAACGTTTTTTGGACCGCCGATTACTCTATCGTGAGAGAGGGGCATACAAAATTCACTTCCGTTTTAGATATACATCCAGCCTATTTATCAGCATATTTTGTGTTTTTATTTTTCTTCTTCACAGAATCAATCAAAAAAAACTATTTCACGATCCCCAAGCGCTTAACATTGCTTTACGGGGCTGCTGCATTGTACAGCCTGACGATTGTTTTTTTTCTGCGCTCCCAGATTTCCATGCTCAGTTTCGTTATACTCCTGTTCGTTTATTTCATAATACGATTAAAAAAACGCGCGTGGCTTGTCTCTTTTGTGTTGTTTACATTATTGTTTTTGAATTATCTTTTTGATACCCATCGCGTTAGTACTTTCTTTGACCAATACGGCAAAAATGTTTCGACAGCACTCGATGACCGGATAAAACTATGGACTGGTGTGGCTGAAGGGATAAAAATGTCCCCAATTTTAGGTGCGGGAACCGGCTCCGAACAGACGTTGATTAACGAAGGGTACAAGAAAGTTGGTTATTTAGATGGCATCAAATACACCTACAATGCACATAATCAGTACCTTCAGTTTTGGTCCCGCAACGGGGTGGCAGAATTGTTGTGTTTTTTGATACTGCTTACTTATTTGTTCCTTAGAGCAGTAAAAATGCGGTCTCTTGCGTTTTTGATTTTTCTCATGATGGTCAGTTTAATCATGTTTACTGAATCCTTTCTTAACGTTCAAAAGGGGATCGTCTTTTTCTACTTCTTTGCTTGCGTCTTTACTATGATTCGTGGAGAACAATCCGATCCAGTGGCCAAATAACTGAAATAATGCCTATTTTTGATTGTAAAAACCAAAAGTATGGCCGTCAATTTGGCTGCTTGTATCACCTCTTTTCTCGTCTCTTTTTTGATACTTCCACTCATCATTAAATACTCTTTTAAAAAGAATCTAGTTGACATTCCCGGAGGACGAAAAATTCATAAAAAAGTAACCCCTTCCTTAGGGGGAATTGCAATTTTTGCAGGGTTTATTGTAGCCAGTTTGATATGGCTTGATTTTGATCAGTGGCAAACAACACGCTACACCATGGCAAGTATTTTTATTATTTTTTTAATTGGTGTGCGTGATGATTTAGTTCCATTTCGGGCTTCACACAAGCTATTAGGGCAAATTGTTGCAGTAATAATACTTATGTTTTCCACAATCCGTATCCATTCACTTTACGGTTTCTTAGGAGTAACAGAAATTCCAACAATCTTGAGTTATTTGATTACTGCCTTTACCATTATTGTCATTACAAACGCGTTCAATCTCATTGATGGATTGGATGGATTGGCTGGCAGTGTTGGATTAATTTCGCTTTTGGTATTTGGAATCTGGTTTTATTGGGTTGAAGATTACGTGTTTTCACTTTTCAGTTTTGCAATGGCAGGTGGTATTTTGTCCTTCTTAGTTTTTAATTGGGAGCCCTCTGAAATCTTTATGGGTGATACTGGTGCTATGATTATTGGTATGCTGCTGGCTATATTAGTTATTAGATTTATGAATTTGAATTATGACTTGGTCAGCAATCACCCCGCAAAATTCTCTGCCAGTATTACCTCTGCCGGTTGCTTTATTATTATTCCACTGTGCGATACTCTTCGGATTATAATTCTGAGGCTGTATAAAGGTCAGTCGCCATTCACTCCTGACAAAAGTCACATTCATCATGCTATCATGAGATTAGGCATGACTCACTCAAAAACCGCTATAATTTTAGCCATAGTGAACATATCCTATGTCGCTCTGGCAATTTTATTTAAGGCCTATGATGATAATTATTTACTTGCCGGGATCGTCATTTTTTCGGGTGCCTTAAGCTTTTTCTTAGATCGTCTGATTTTAAAAAAATTATCTGGGAAACAAGCATGAACAAATGCAAAGCTGTTTTTGCGTATTTAGAACCCCCTGGTTTTGACATCCTTATTTGTGATCCCACGCCAAATAATCATACCTGCTTCAGGTTTAGTTTATAAGATGGCTCCTAATTACTTAAAATGACTAAAAAAGAGCCCTGACCTTAAAACCAAAAGGAAATTTTATATTTGGGGTGATTTATCTAGACGACCATAACGCCTGATGCCAAAAATTAGCGCCATCATCATTACTTACAACGAGGAAAAAAGTATCTCCAGATGCATTGACTCATTGGCACAAGTGGCAGATGAAATCGTAGTAGTAGATTCATTTTCTAAAGATTTTACCAAAAAGATATGTGAGGAAAAAGGCGTCCGGTTCATTGAACATCCCTTCAACGGTCATATTGAGCAGAAAAACTTCGCCTTAACCCAAACCAAATACGACTACGTAATTTCCCTGGATGCCGATGAGTACTTATCAACCGAGCTTATCCAGTCCATCCTTGTTGTGAAGGAGACCTGGCCCTTTGAGGCTTACCGGATGAATCGGCTTTCGACCTACGGAAACAAGTGGATTCGGAGAGGAAACTGGTACCCTGACAAAAAAATTAGGTTGTGGAATAAAAATATAGGTATGTGGGGCGGAAAAAATCCACATGATCAAGTGATCCTGAATCGTGATGTAAAGTTCATGCATCTCAAAGGAGATATCTTGCACCAGGCTTACGAAGATTGTTACGAGGCCATTCAGAAAATCCAGACTTATTCTGACATCTATTCGAAACAGAATGCAGGAAGTGAATCAAGTTCCGTAGCAAAAATCCTGTTTCGCGCCAGCTTTGCCTTTTTTAAGAGCTACATCATCAAACGGGGTATTTTTGACGGTTTCGAAGGGTTAATGGTAGCTATGGCTGAATCCAACCATACCTTTTATAAGTATGCCAAGTTGTACGAAGCCAATAAAAGGATTGAGGCTGAGGGCCTCAAAAAACAATAATCTCCGCCCCTTTGGGATTCACCAAAAATGAGTTGACCAGGTTCTGAACAGTGCGACTCTCCTTCCCGGGTTTTACAAAATTTCTTGCCGACTGAAAATCCACTATTTGCTCGTGCTTTTCAAAAAAGCCAAAACCGATATAAGTACCGCTGTCCAGTAAGACTACCGAGTTTTCACCTGCATTTCTTCCTTTGCCAATAATCGCCAGTGAGTCCCCTTGCTGATGAAATGAGTCAACAGCACCCTGGGCACGTTTATTGTATCTTTTAACTGTCTCTACTCCCTGGCAGGCACCTTTACAAGTACCCGACTGATGGCTGAAACAAAGCCCTTTTGAAAGTTGAAGACCACTTAATTTAGGGCAGAGTTCGAACTCTCGCACCTTCTCCCACCAGAAATTCCAGGCATCCCCTTTCGAGCTGAAAGAAATCAATGGCTGAGATCCCTTGCTGACAACATTCACGCAAAAACGGAGGTAGCCGTTGCGGTCTTCATAATCGAAGATTCCCCACTCTTCATTTCTGAATTTTTGCGCTAGATTATACCGTGGCCAAAGCCTGCGAATTTCCTGTGATTCGAAAATAAGAGCAATCAATTCAGTGCCGGTAAGTTCATAAGTAACGTGATGAATCTCGTTTCGTATGTTCGACCTGTTCCATTCACGAGCATCACCGCTAAAATGTCCGGCAATCCTTTTCTTAATGTTGATCGCCTTTCCAACATAAATCACCTGGCTGAAAGCATCGAGGAAATAGTAAACTCCCGTTTTCGCAGGAAGCGCTTCATACTCCTCCTTTGAAAGATTGGGCGGCAGGATCGCCTCGCCTGAATTTCTTTTGAGAGCTTTCTCAATCACCCCGGAGTTATCGCGCTTGAGCAGCAAATCAAAAATCTTAGCGGTAGCAAAAGCATCACCTCCGGCCCGGTGCCGGTCAGGTATCTTGATGCCCAGGCTTTCGGCCAGGCGTCCCAAACCATAGGAATGAAGACCAGGGATAATTTTGCGTGAGAGTCTTACTGTGCACAGTTTTTTTGAATTCCAGGCTATTCCTGCATCTTCAAATTCCTTCTTCAAAAAACTGTAATCAAAGTGAGCGTTATGCGCTACAAACACGCGGCCTTCCAGCCAGCCGTAAACTTCCTTTGCAATATCTAGAAAGGCCGGAGCTTCTTTGACCATTTCATAATTAATACCGGTAAGCCCTGTGATGAAATAGGGAATCGTCCTCCCGGGGTTGATTAATGACTTATAGTGATCTGTGATCTTGAAGCCATCGTGATGGTAGATGGCTATCTCTGTAATTCGGTGGCTTGCCGCATGACCTCCGGTCGTCTCGATATCAACAATGGCGTACACTTAACTTGGCAGCAATATTTGGTTTACAAGAATACGAAAAGAAGACCAATCGATTTCGTCTCCTCATCCGACAATTTATCGTGAAATACAGGCGTTGATCTGTGAACATCTAATTTTTGCCAATGGTTTCCGTTGTCTTAACTATACAAACACAAATTCTTATGACAACCAGAAATTTTTTCCTTGTAATGTCTATGGCGGCAGTTGTTGGTGCGTGTGATTTGCGTAGGCCCGAGATGGCAAAACTACATGACCAGGTTGATTCACTGAAAACAGAGTTGGAGAACAACACGAAGATGGCAATGGCACTCCAGGAAATCGCTTCGATGATTGATTCAATTGATGCCAACCGTCACGTGTTGCGCAATCGGATGGCCGAGGGAACATCATTGGACAACTTTCACAAGAGTATGAATGACATTAATCTGTATGTGAAAGAAACCGAAAAGAAAATCACCGCTTTGGAAAATCGGTTGAGCACGGCCAATACATCTCGCCATCAATATGCCCTAGCCTTGAACAAGATGAAGGGAGAACTCGAAACCCGAAATCACGAGCTTGATGCGTTGAAAGAAAAAGTTGCGATCTATCAAAATGAAAACAATAACCTGGTCAACACGGTAAGTTTACAGAAAGCAGAGATCGAGGATAAACTCGCCCAGATTGAAACCAAAAAAGCAGAAACAGTAAAATTGGAGCAGCAGGTAAGTCAATTGATCTCCCAGGCCAAACTAGATCAGGCTGAATTTTACTTTTCAAAAGGAGTTATGCTGGAGGAAACCGCCAAGCGTACGAAATTCGCTCCACGCAAAAAAAGAAACACCAACAAGCAAGCGTTAGATATGTACGAATTAGCGGTTGTCTGTGGTAAAGAAGAAGCTGCTACAAAAGTGGCCGAACTGAAAAAGAAAATCTGATTTAAATCCATTTTAATTTAAAAGGGACATCAGTGTCCCTTTTTTGTTCCTGCTTTTACCTATTGACCATTTATCAAAATCATTGGGATACGGAGGGGTCATTCTATATTTTTAGGATTCAAACCAATCTCTATGAAAAAGTTAGTTATTCTTCTTTTCTTTCCGGCACTCGGGTGGAGTCAGACTTTATCAGAACTCACCGTTGAAAAAATTATGCGCGACCCCAAATGGATTGGGGTGGCTCCTACCAATGTTTTGTGGAGTGAAGATGGCAAACAAATTTATTTTCAGTGGAACCCGGAGAAGAACCCTGGCGACTCTTTGTATTCAATAACACCAGTCAATCAAACTCCTGTAAAAGTTGGTCCGGCCGCAAGGAGACAGCTTCCCGCTAATTTCGGGAACTACAACACTCTCCGAACAAAGAAGACATACGAAAAAAATGGCGACATCTTCTTGTTGGACATTCTCACGGGTAAAGTAACCCAGATCACCAATTCAGTCGATCGTGAAACAGGACCTGCGTTTTCTTTCGATGAGAAAAGAATCACCTTCATTGCGAACAACAATTTATTCAGTTGGAATATTGAAACAGGTGTATTCACACAACACACCGATTTCAAACGTAGTACCAAAAGGCCAGAGCCCAAACTTACCGAACAGGAGAAATGGTTGAAAAATGACCAACTCGCTTACCTTCAAATTCTGAAAGAGAGAAGCGCAAATCGCAAGCTGACCGAAAAAAATCAGAAGGCTGATCGTCCTAAGCGTCCCAAGGAAATCTACGTGGACGACAAAAACATTGACAATATGCAGTTGAGCCCGGACGAAAAATTCGTACTCTATCGCTTGAGCAAAAATGGTGGTGGCAAAAACACAGTTGTACCAAACTATGTTACTGAATCCGGATTCACTGAAGATATTCCTTCACGAACAAAGGTTGGAGCCGCGCAAGGCTCACAGGAATTTTTTGTATACGATATTGCAAAAGATACAGTGTTGCAGGTGAAGACAGACCAAATACCCGGCATCAATGATTCTCCCGAATTCAAAAAAGACTATCCTTCCAAAGGAAAGCCTGATAAAAAAGAGAGCAAGCCGCAACCTCGCGTGGTGTTCTTTCAAAACCCGGTCTGGAGCGATGATGGGAAGAATAACATACTGTCCATTCGATCGCTTGACAACAAAGATCGGTGGATTATGTCTCTCGACCTGGCTACTCAGAAATTGAAGTTGATCGATCGTCAGCATGACGATGCGTGGATTGGCGGTCCTGGCACCGGAGGTTTTGGTGGATCCAATATGGGTTGGGTCAATAATCAAACCGTATGGTTCCACTCGGAAGAGTCTGGATACTCGCACCTTTATTCAGTAGACATCGCATCGGGGAAAAAGACAGCGATCACCTCAGGAAAATACGAAGTGCAACAAGCGAATCTCTCCAAAGACAAAAAATCCTTTTACCTGACAACCAACGAAATTCATCCTGGTGAAAAGCAATTTTACAGACTACCTGTTGCCGGTGGAAAGGCTGAGCGAATCACTTCCATGACAGGAGCACACGAAGTTTCGATGTCGCCAGATGAGAAATGGATCGTTTATCGCTTCTCCTACAGCAATAAGCCGTGGGAATTATTCTTGCAAGAGAATAAACCCAATGCAAAACCTCAGCAGATCACCAATTCGCTAACCAATGAATTTAAATCTTATTCCTGGCGTGACCCGGAGGTAACAACATTCAAAGCCCGGGATGGGGCAGACGTTTATACCAGGGTATTCAAACCTGCCAAACCGAATGGCGCAGCCGTTGTATTTGTACATGGTGCAGGCTACTTGCAAAACGCACACAAATGGTGGAGCAGCTACTTCCGTGAATACATGTTCCACAATTTATTAGTCGATAAAGGTTATACAGTTCTCGACATGGATTATCGTGCGAGCGCGGGTTACGGGCGCGATTGGCGTACAGGAATTTACAGGTTCATGGGTGGAAAAGATTTGACAGATCATGTGGATGGCGCAAAATGGCTCACTGAAAAATATAACATAGATCCAAAACGCATTGGCATTTATGGCGGATCGTATGGCGGCTTTATTACACTGATGGCGATGTTCACCACGCCCGATGCGTTTGCAGCTGGAGCTGCTTTACGCCCCGTGACAGATTGGGCACACTATAACCACGGCTATACGGCCAATATCCTCAACGAACCATTTACTGACAGTATTGCTTATGTGAAAAGTTCACCGCTTTATCATGCTGAGGGATTGAAAGGTCACTTGCTCATATGCCATGGAATGGTGGACACTAACGTACATTTCCAGGATGCCGTACGACTTTCGCAACGTCTTATTGAACTCGGCAAAGACAACTGGGAGCTCGCCCCCTACCCAGTGGAAGATCATGGTTTTGTGGAACCCAGCAGCTGGACGGATGAATACAAAAGGATATTGAAATTATTTGAGACGCGACTAAAATAGTTAACGTCAAGACCAAGCATTAAAAGGCAACTCCTTCCGGGTTGCTTTTTTTATTTACTGGTATTCTTCGAATACTTTTGAAAAGTCTTTGGGTTTAGTCCATTGAAGAGGTTCTACGCCCTCTTCGCTGTTGTATTGCTGTGGAAGCAATCCTTCACTTTTGCCCAGAATCAAGCAAGTATTTCATAATTGCTTTTTTATGAATTCATCAAAACAGAATCAATGTGATGTTATCAACTTGTTAAGCAGTAATTTTGGCAGATGATACAGGACCAAATCGAAGATGAATCGGATGATGATCTCTTTGAACACCACCGAATCGTTGCCGATGCAGGCCAAAGCCTGGTACGCATCGATAAGTTCTTAATGGACCGCCTACCCAATGTCACACGAACAAAAATCCAAAATGGCATTCATGATGGATTTGTTAAGGTCAACGAGAAATCCATCAAGCCCAATTATAAAATTCATCCCAACGATGTGATTACAATTTCTTTGCCTGAGCCTCCGCGCGATACGGACGTGAAGGCGGAGAACATACCGCTTAATATCGTTTTTGAGGATGAGCACCTGCTGATCGTCAACAAGCAGGCTGGAATGGTGGTACATCCGGCTTACCAAAACTGGAGCGGCACGTTAGTGAATGCGCTCACCTATCATTTTCAAAATTTACCTCAGATGGCAGGTAATGATGGAAGGCCAGGCTTGGTCCATCGAATTGATAAAGACACATCGGGATTACTGGTTATTGCTAAAACAGAACTAGCAATGACATCACTTGCTAAACAATTCTTTGATCATTCAATCGAGCGTACTTACAACGCCCTGGTATGGGGAATTCCCGATCCCCCGGAAGGAAGAATAAAAGTGAATGTGGGCCGAAGTCTGAAAGACCGAAGAGTCACCGTTGCTTTTCCGAAGGGTGATTTTGGAAGGACTGCCATAACCAACTACAAACTTTTGAAAGACTTGCGTTATGTTTCATTGATTGAGTGCAAGCTGGAAACCGGGCGTACACACCAGATACGTGCTCACATGAAATACCTGGGTCATCCCATTTTCAACGATGAGACATATGGAGGGAACGTTGTGGTAAAAGGAACAGTGTTTACCAAATACAAGCAGTTTGTAGACAACTGCTTTAAAATTATACCACGCCAGGCATTACATGCAAAGACCGTGGGTTTTATTCACCCCGCCACTAACAAATTCATTCAATTCGATTCGGAACTGCCTGCGGATTTTAAGGAGGTAATGGAAAAGTGGGAGCACTATGTAAAGTATAACTAGCAATAAAAAAACCTGCACTCACATGTGCAGGTTTTCCTTTAATGTTTTCTGGTCTATTTTTTCTTCACCATATATTCAGCCTCACCTTTGATCTCCATCTGCATTTCCATCTCCTCAGGGATTTGCCCGCCGGGCTGTAACATCATTTTACCTTTTACTTCATAATAAGACTTGCTCGTCTCCGGCCAGCCGTGCGCTACAGACGCAGTGATTTTAATTACTTGGCGACCTTTCATATTAACAAGGCTTTTAACACCCCCCTGAAGGCTTACTACTTTAGTGGAATCTGTAGTAGTGATTGCTCCATCATTTACAAGCACAACATTTGGTTCATTAACTGACTCTAAAGTCCAATTGTTCTGGACTTGCAAAGGCAGAGCGGTTCCAAGTGTTGACGGGTTTTTCCAGGTCGATCCGGGCTTCAATTTTTCTTCAGGATAGAAAGCAAAAACATTCTCAATTGATCTTACAAAAAAGTTCTTGCCGAAAGACTGCTCCATGGCTGCCTTCATAGCTCCGACCTTAGACCATAAGTTGTCAATGTTTTCAACAGATTCAACCGTTCCATTTTTCTTCATGATAAAGTTGAACTTCTTTCCCTTCATGGACCACAGCGCTTTGTTCATGGCATTGGTGGTATCTCCTTCAGAGTCCATCACATTCGCGCCCATGGGAGAATCAGCCTTGGAGGAAATCTTTGAATACTCCACTTCAAACTTTGCAGAAGTGCCCAGGACATCAACAATTTTCATTTGCAGTACTGAATTGAGGGTCTGCGTAACGTTCTGGTCCGTTCCTGCTACCGTATAGTGCTGAGTGGTCGAAGACACTGTAACAATTTCATAAGCATCTCCTTTTTTGAATACGTAGTGTAGCTGGGTTTCCTTTGGCAGGAATGTGAATGAACAAGTGATCACTACCAGCGCGATCGAGGCAATTTTCTTCATACAGGGTTTGGTTATTTTGAGGAATCAAAGGTAGTGGAACATATCGAAATAAAAATGGCGCCCTTCTTGGAGCGCCATTCATTTTCAACCTGAAAATATTATTTATTAACACCAGGAAGATTCTCCGGCTTTGCCTGTTCATTTGCAAAAGAAGGAGCCTTATGGGGATTCGGATAAACTTCATCCAACGAACTGCCATCATAAAGTCTTCCGTTTTTCATCACCTGATAAATTGTATTCGAGTTGCGCAGGTTCTCCAACGGATTTTTATCCATGATTACCAAATCCGCGAGCTTACCTGCCTCGATACTGCCCACATCACCATCCAACCCTATCGCGCGGGCACCATGAATGGTTGCCACTTTAAGCGCATCATGATTACTCATTCCACCTGAAGCGATGCTCCACAATTCCCAATGATAACCGAGGCCCTGTAGCTGTCCATGAGATCCGATTCCAGCATTGCCCCCCGCTTTCACAAGGTCGTTAACAAATTTGGCGTGATCGGGGAACACGTGCTCTTCAAACATAAACCATCCTGGTCTCCTGCGTGACTTCTGATCGAGTTCTGATTTCGCCGTGAAGTGATTCAGTTTTGGGTCGCTGTTCACTTTTTCAGTAGCGTAGTAATAGTTTTCTGCCCAGGGACCACCATACGCGACAAGCAATGTTGGGGTGTAGGTCATCTTGGCATCGGCAATCGCTGTAGTCACGTCTTTGTATAGCGGATAGATAGGAAGCGCATGTTCGTGGCCAGGATAACCGTCAATCAAATTGGTCAGGTTGAGCTTGAAGTCAAGGCCGCCTTCAGTAGTTGGCATCAGTTGTTGCTCTTTAGCTGCCTGAATAATCCATTGACGATGCTGACGATTACCGGTGAGGTACATCTTAATCGTCTTTGTATTGTAATACTCAGAGTACTGCTTCAATATATCTTTAGCCTGATCCAAATCTTTGAGGTTGTAAGCCCAATAGCCTACGCCAGGGCCTGTTGAATAAACACGAGGACCAACGATTTCGCCTGTCTCCACCATGTCACTGTAAGTGAGTACATCGGTAGTTGCAGTCTGAGGATCGCGGGTGGTGGTAACTCCATACGCGAGGTTTGCAGCATACACCCACACCTGGCTCTTGTGAATTCCCCATGCAGGCCACATGTGCGCGTGCGTGTCGATAAACCCAGGAGTAATTGTCTTGCCTGTCAGGTCAATCTTCTTTACAGAGGCATCAACATTAATTGATCCGGCTGTACCCACTTGTTTGATCCGTGAATTCTCTATCAACACGTCTCCTTTCTCAATAACTTCATCTCCTTTCATCGAGATGATTCGCGCATTCTGAAGGAGTACTTTGCCTTGCGGGATGTCTTTCTGTACCGTTACCTTGATCCTGAATTCGCCAGGCTTATATCCTTCGTCTTTTTTCTCATCTTTCTTAGCATCGTCCTTTTTATCGGTGGCAGCTTTCTTATCATCTTTTTTGTCCGTGCCTTCTTCTTTCGCCTTTTCTTCTTCGGCTTTCTTCCGTTTCAATTGATCTTCTTTCGCTTTCGCGGAATCTAGATTATAGGTGAAGAGCGCATTGCCTAGTGTGAAATAAACCGTCCTTGCATTACTCGCCCATGACGCGAACTCACCGCCCAGTTTGGTTAGCTTACGTGCCGGGAACTGCGCACGCTCTGCTTCTGCAACAGATATCTTCGGCACATCACCACCCGTCTTCGGAACAGTCACCACATAAATTTCATTATTGATTTGCGCCAGCGCTTGTTCACCTTCAGGAGCCATACGAATGACATCCGCATTTGAAGGTTCGCGCTGCGGTTCAGTTGCTGATTCCACCAGCATACAATTATTTTCATCCGGCACAGATCCATAAGTCATGATACCCGATACTTTCAGGTGAACTTTCTCATCCGTGCCATCCCACCGAATAGAGAGCAAACCCTTTTGACCGCTGTACATATAAATCCGGTCAGTTGATTTTACAAAGTGTGGTGCACTACGTCCTTTCGCTCGCGCAATAGTTGTTACTGCTCCGCCATCGCCACTCACCCAGGCAATCTCTTCCTGGCTCTTGAATGTGACTGGATCCGGATCCTCTTTAAAATTATTGGCAGTGCCTTTGAGGAGAACAATTTTATTTCCTTGCAGTGACCACGAAGGTTCTGTATAAAGCGCTGGTTCATTTACCAATCGTTGTGGCTTAGAGCCTTTTACTTTTGTGTTCAGTTTATAGAGATAGCCGCCATTTCCTTCCCATGTTACCCACGCGAGTTGTGATCCATCCGGGCTCCAGGTAGGCTGCGCTTCGGTGAAATTATTTGTTGTAAGACGTGCCGGAGTGCCGTTGGGCAAATCCATTGTATATAAACGATTCAAAGCCGTGAACGCAACTTTCTTTCCGTCAGGGGAAATTGCAGCATCACGAATCTGCGTTACGATCATGTCCTTGTCATCCTTGATCGGGTATTTGAAATCCACCCTGGCACCAAGGAGAAGTTCTGTTTCCATTTGAAAAGGAATGTTGATGGCATTGCCGCCAGCAACAGGAATGCGATAGAATTTTCCTCCGTAAGAAGCGACAACTTCTTTGCTATCGGGGGTGAATGACATCGCTGGCAATACACCAAGCGGAGCGATCGACTCTTGTTCATCGCGTTGCACCGGGTAAGCAAGCCATTTCTCATCTCCTGTTTTCAAATCGCGCAGCAGCAGACCTGTCTGGTCGTTGTACCTCGAACCATAGACTAAATATTTTCCATCCGGAGATAATGTCGGTGTGAATGCAGACCCATAGCGTGCGGACATCACTTCCATTTCACCGGTCTCGCGGTCGTATGTGCCAACCTGGTATTGGGGAAGTTGAGCATTGTAGTTCCATGCAGAATTGCGTTGAGCAAACCACACATAACGTCCATCATTGCCAAACGCAGGCTCCACGACTTTCAGGTTATCGGGTTTTGAAATCAGTTGTGCGCCAGAACCTCCGTCTTTGTGAAACAACCATAATTTCAAATTACGAATACCACGTGAACCAACGATGTAATTTCCATCCGGAGTCCATTCAGCCGACTGGTAGTGATCCGTATTTCCTTTCGTGACTTGCAACGAATCTTTTTTATCCAATGTGAACCACCAGATATTTTCACCTCCACTGCGGTCAGAAATGAAAAGCAGTTTTGTGCCATCCGGTGAAAACTTGGGGTGAGAATCAAACGCCATCCCTTTCGTGAATTGAGTTGGTTTACCTCCAGCGATCGGCATCGTAAAAATATCGCCCAGAAAATCGAAAGCGATTGTCTTTCCGTCCGGGCTTACGTCAAGCGACATCCAGGTGCCTTCACTTGTTTTGATAGGCACGCGTCTTGCCACATCCAGGGGCAGGTCTCTTTTCTTTTTCGGTTTTTCTTTCTTGACCGTATCGGCCTTCGCATCTTTTTTAGGCTCTTGCGCCCGAGCCGCGATGATGATCGTCATCACACACAACAGTGTAAAAATTTTCTTCATGAATAAATTGTTTTTAAATGGTCACAGTCGCGTGCATTTGGCACGGTCCTGCGTTTGGTACTTTTAACAATGTTTAAAGTAACAGATTTGGGGATAAAGAGTTGTAATTTTTGTTTGGAAGGGGTTTAAAGGATATAATCTGCCAGCACCAACCGGCAAATCACCAAAACAGGAGAACCCTGTGTTACTTTAGATGCTAACCTTGGGAATGAATATTCCGGAGAAGTTTTTTATCGAGCCATTGCAATGAAATCAGAACGATGATCACCAATGCAAACAAAAGAGAATAATCTTTGAGAAATAAAAACGCTCCTGCTGAGATGGTGAATTTAGTAATTGCGATAGCATAAATCATCGCAATCGCGAACGCGAACAATCCTCCGAAAAGAAAAATTTTATCCCAATCGGTTTTTTTTGCAGGAGCCTGTGCCAATGAAGCGACTCTGGAAGCAAAGTCATCAGGAAGTTTAAAATCAACTTCCTTTTTCAATGCACTGAATACCATACGATACGCTTCTGCATCCACTCCGACGGGAATGCTCCCCTCCTCCACTTGTATCTGAATCAATTCGTCCGGCGTTTTCATACTTCTTTGCCAAGGTACGTTTTTACTTTTTCTTTTAACAGTTGGCGAGCGCGGAACAAGTAGTTCTTCACAGTGCCTTCGGGCATTCCGGTTGCTTCACCAATTTCCTTATAGTTCATGTCTTCCAGGTGATAGAGCGTTAAAATTACTCTGTACTGTGGCGGCAGCGTGTCAATAAGACTCATCACTTTGGCCTCCATATCATTATCTTCAATCGTTTCCCATGTGTCTTCATGGGCTATGAACCGCTCTGCAAAATTTTCATCCTCCGGAAGGTCCGCTATTTTTATTCTCTTCTTTCGCAGATGGTTTATCGCTTGCCGGTATGCAATAGTCGCAATCCATGTGCTCAGCTTTGATTGAAAGTTAAACTCCGAAATCTTCTCATACACCTTCAGGAACACGTCCTGGCAGATCTCTTCCAGGTCTTCCGAGTTGCTGACTACCCGACCAACCATATGTACGACCAGCCGCTCGTGCTTGCGTATGAGCTGCTCAAAAGCATGTTTATTGCCTTGGGCCACATACGAGGCCAGCGCCTGATCATCATTCATTTCAGGGTGAGACACGTGCCTAAGTTAGAATGTTGCAGGTGCGTTTAGAAAATATTTAAAAGTTAATTGCAACATCGGTTTGGAACCTTGTGTCTCACGAAGTGAAATCAAATTGAAAACTTTTAAAATCTGATATTATGGACAGAGAACTTGCAAACTTGTTACAACCAATAGCTATCATGGGAAGCTTTGGAACAGCCGTCTATTTCTTCGTGAAAGTGATGACTGACTACGTATTAAAAAAGAAAATGATCGACAAGGGCTTTGTAAATGAAGACACACAGGCCATTTTCAGCAAACAACAAGCAAGTGACAATAAATACTCGTCACTGAAGTGGGGTTTGATCGCTTTCTTTGCCGGTCTTTCGCTAATCATCATGGAGTACATTCCGGTAGAGCGCGAATCACCACTTCCCTATGGACTGTTTGTGCTTGCTGTTTCACTCGGATTCCTGATCTACTACTTCATTGTAAAGAACGACACTCAGAAATAATGATCAGAGCCTGCCCTGCTTGAAACTCCAGGCTTCTTGTAACAATCCTTAATCAGAGGTCGTCTAACGGGCGACCTCAATAAAACCAAATCGCCATGTTAAAAAATTACTTCAAGACTGCTATTCGCAGTCTGCTCAGGCATCGTTTTTTCTCTGCCATCAATGTTTTCGGGCTTGCTGTTGCCATGGCCTTGTCGATGGTCGTCATCATGCTGGTAGCTGACCAGATGACGTATGATCGCTACAATACGAAGCGCAATCGCATTTATCGCATCAATAGCAACCCGAAAAACGAAAGTGGCTCTGAACGAAATGAGACGGGCACCACCACTTTACCTCTGCGAGATGAGTTGCTGGAAAAATACACAGGTGTAGAAAAAGCGGTGCGCATCGTGCGTGGGTTTGGCAATATGTGGCTTGAGCTTGAGCAAAACGTAAATATTCCAGTGGCCGGATACTTTGCCGACCCCGAAATACTGGACATGTTTGAATACGAACTGGAATATGGCGATAAAAACACGGCACTGACAGAACCTTACACCGTGGTGCTAACCAAAAAAACTGCAAAGAAACTATTCCGACAGGAAAACCCGGTAGGCGAAAGCTTCAAAGTCGGCAATGAAGGACCCTATAAAGTGACCGGTGTTTTGAAAGAGACTACCCATAAATCACACATCGTTTTCGATGCGCTGGCCAGCATCTCCACCGTGAAGAAATCAAAGAGCGACAGAAAGCGTGACATCGACAACTGGTACCAGTACACTGGCGGGTGGGTGTATGTCTTGCTGGAAGAAGGAAAAAGTACTTCGGATATTCAGCCTCACCTCGAAAAGATCCAGAAGGATCATTTTACAGTCCTTCCCAAGCCCGAAACTCAATCGAAGATCAGATACTCTTTTCAAAGTTTGATGAGCATAACTCCCGGGCCATTCATCAATAATCCAATCGGGCCTTTCCTGCCCTGGATTTTCGTTTATTTTTTCATCGCGCTGGCCGCAGTGGTGATGCTTACCTCCTGTTTTAACTTCACTAATCTTTCTATTGCCAGATCGTTAACACGAGCGCGGGAAATTGGTGTTCGCAAAGTGACCGGTGCGAGACGCTGGCAAATCTTCAGTCAATTTATATCAGAATCAATAGTCGTTTCAATGTTTGCTCTTGTCGTGGCTATTGTAATGTTGGTCTGTCTTAAACCATTGATGCTGCAATTAAGTTTTGCGCGTCTCATGAAGTGGGATCTGGAAGCTAACTATATAGTGTTTGCCGTGTTCGTGGTCTTCGCACTGGTCGTTGGCATTTTAGCAGGGCTATTTCCTGCCGTGGTAATGAGTGGTTTCCAGCCTGTAAAAGTGTTAAAAGGAGTCACCAGCATAAAACTCTTTTCCAAAATGGGTTTACGTAAGAGCTTGTTAGTTGCACAGTTTAGTTTTTCGCTCATCTTCATTCTCTCCGTCATTGTCGTCTTCAATCAGCTGCAGATGTTTCTTCAGGCTGATCATGGTTTTAATATGGAAAAAAAGGCAGTGGTCGCGTTGAGCAACACTTCACCAGACGTCTTTAAAACAGAGCTCCTTAAGCACAGTAATATCGAGAGCGTTTCTGCGACCTCACATCTTCCCGCGGCCGGTACGTCTTATGGAGAAAGTTATAAGCGATCACTTGGAGACAAGGAATGGACGGAGATGCATTATTTTGCAGTCGATGAAGATTACCTTAAAAATATTGAAGTGCCTCTTGTCGCGGGCCGCTTTTACGATGCTACTGCGGGAGAGTCAAACAAAAAACTAATTGTGATTAGTGAAACCGCAGTAGAGGCTTTTCATTTTAACAGTCCCGCCGATGCTATAGGTCAGGAACTCATCCTGCAAAAGGATTCTTCGCATCTTCAAATCATTGGGGTTATAAAAAATTACAACCATCAGATGCTCATGGAAAAAATGAAGGCTATGGCACTGATTTATAATCCGAAAGAATACAATATGCTACAGGTTAAGTACACTGGTAGTTTTGAAGAAGCCGGCAAAACCATCGAGGCAACCTGGGCGAAGGTCAATCCCGGGCTAAAAGTTGACTACAAAGATTTTTATGAAGAGATGCACAAGATCTACGACATCTTTTTTGGTGATCTGGTGAGTATACTTGGTGTGATCTCGGTCCTGGCCATTGTTATTTCATGTTTGGGCTTATTGGGTATGGCAACTTACTCCACCGAAACGCGCATCAAGGAAATCTCTATCCGGAAAGTACTTGGAGGCAGTGATGGTTCGATAGTGTACTTGTTGTCGAAGGGGTTCTTTGTTGTGCTCCTGTTGGCAATCCTGATCGCTGTACCTGCCGCTTATTTCCTTAACACACTGTGGCTGGAGCAACTGGCCTATCATGTTTCCGTCAACATTTCAGTGATTACTTTAGGGGTCGGTGTTCTGATCCTGTTCGGAGTACTGACGATTGGCTCCCAAACTTATCGCGCTGTGTTTATCAAGCCGGTGGACAATCTTAAAAACGAGTAATGTAAACTGCTGGACTTCACTTGAAAATTTGCGCTATACTTGTAGCGCAAATTTTCTTTCAGGCATATGGGTGAATTTTCCCTCTATTTCGGACTAGGCCGAGAGCACATTCTCGATTATAAAAATGGATACGATCATATTTTGTTCGTTCTCGCCCTGGCTGCAGTCTATCTCGTGCGCGACTGGAGAAAGATTCTAATCCTCGTAACTGCGTTCACTATCGGCCACTCAATTACATTGGCACTGGCAACACTCGAAATTATTTCAGTAAAAACAGAATTGGTAGAGTTCCTGATTCCCCTAACCATCTTTATCACCGCTGTCTCAAATCTCTTCAAAAAGGAAGAAACCATCGATAGAAAAAGCGTGCAACTCAACTATCTATTCGCTCTCTTTTTCGGGTTGATTCACGGGATGGGCTTTTCCAACTATTTGAGGGCATTGCTTGGCAAAAGCCATAGCATTTTGTCACCTCTTTTGGCCTTTAATCTCGGGCTGGAATTAGGACAGATAATAGTGGTAACAATTTTCCTCGGTATCAGTTATATTTTGGTCGACTGGTTAAAAGTTTCCCGGAGAGATTGGAAAATGGTACTCTCATCCGCTATTGCGGGAATCGCTTTTATACTCATGAAAGACCGTATGTTTTAGCAAGAAAAAAATCCTAAAATCAAATTATGAAACGACTACTACTTATTGCACTCCTCGGTGTTGCCTATGCCTCCGTAGCGCAGGAACAACCCAAACCCAATCCCATTCAGTGGAAGGGAAAATTTGAGCAGCTCGACCAGATGCTGCCTACGCCCAATGAATACCGCACCGGTTCAGGTTCACCAGGACCAAAATACTGGCAGCAGCGTGCCGACTACCTCATCAATGCTGAATTGAATGATGAGAACCAGAGCATCACCGGCTCTGAAACGATCACGTATTACAACAATTCTCCCGATGTGTTGAAATACCTCTGGTTGCAGCTGGATCAGAACATCTACGAAAAAGAAAACAATTCCAACAAGATCGCTACAGCAACTGTGCGTGACTCACTTCCGACAAAACAGATCGCAAGCACATTGAACTTGCATGAATTTGACGGAGGTCATAAAATCAAATCGATAAAGGATGCTTCCGGAAAAGCAATTCCTTTTACTATCAACAAAACGATGATGCGTTTGGATTTGGCTCAACCGCTGGCAGCCGGCCAGAAAATGAATTTTTCTATCGAGTGGTCCTTCAACATTCACGACCGCATGCTCGGCACTTCACTTAATGATGGCCGCAGTGGTATGGAATATTTCCCTGAAGACGGAAACTACCTTTACATCATCGCCCAGTGGTTCCCCCGCATGTGTGTGTATGATGATGTCGTGGGTTGGCAAAACAAGCAATTCCTGGGACAAGGAGAGTTTACACTGACTTTTGGTAACTACGATGTGAACCTGACGGTGCCTGCGGACCATATCATGGCCGGGACTGGTATGGTGAAAAATCTCAAAGAGGTTTTAACTGCTGATCAGTACGCCCGTTTCGAAAAAGCCAAAGTGTCGTATGACAAACCCGTAGTTATCTGCACACAGGAAGAAGCCGTGCAGCGTGAAAAGCAAAAATCAAAGGAGAAGAAGACATGGAAATTCACAGCTGAAAATGTTCGTGACTTTGCATTCGCTACATCTCGCAAATTTATTTGGGACGCACAGGCCGTGAAGCTGGCTGGAAAAACTCCGTTGGCGATGTCGTATTATCCGAAAGAAGGAAATCCGCTTTGGGAGCAGGAGTCAACCAAAGCCGTAAAAAATACGATCACCACTTACTCGAAATACACAGTAGATTATCCTTATCCGCAGGCTACTTCCGTACATGCCGCCTCTTTGGGAATGGAATATCCGATGATCTGTTTCAACCATGGCCGTCCTGCCAAGGATGGAACGTTCTCCGACAGAACCAAGTGGGGAATGATTGGCGTGATCGTTCATGAAGTAGGTCACAATTTCTTCCCGATGATCATCAGTTCAGACGAACGTCAGTGGACATGGATGGATGAAGGATTGAATACATTCGTCCAATACAGAACTGAAGTTGAAAATTATCCAACTAAGCCTCCGGGCCGCGGGCCGGCAGCGAACATTGTTCCTTACATGAAAAGTACCGCAACCGCTCAGCGTCCGTTGATGGTAAACTCTGAAACAGTTGTGCGTCAGAATTTTGGCAATGAGCAATATGCAAAGTGTGCTACCGCTTTAAACATTCTCCGCGAGACTGTAATGGGCCCTGAGTTATTTGACAAATCCTTCAAAGAATATGCAACACGTTGGGCGTTCAAACATCCGAAACCCGCTGACTTTTTCCGCACCATGGAAGATGCATCTGCGGTAGACCTTGACTGGTACTGGAGGGGCTGGTTCTTCGGCACCGACAATTGCGATGTGTCTCTCGACAAAGTGAAGTGGTTCAAATTGAAAACAGAAAAAACCAACCTCGAAGGCAAAGAAAAGAACGTAGCCTCCGGAGATCTTGCCTCCGCAAAAGACGGTGATAAGAAAACCGATGACTTCAGCAATGGTCCTACAATGATCACTGTTCTTCCAAGCAACGACCGCTTCTATGGTGAATTTCAAAATAGAATTAATGACAAAGAGGTGGTGACCAAGCTCGAAAACAAAAACATCTACGAGATCACGTTGTCGAACAAAGGTGGATTGGTGATGCCCGTAATTGTGGAGTGGACCTACAAAGACGGAACAAAAGAAATCGACCGTATCCCGGCTGAAATCTGGCGCGTCAGTGAAACCAAAATAACCAAAGTATTTGCCAAGGATAAAGAAGTAACCAGTGTGGTGGTAGATCCCCTCAAGGAAACTTCAGATATCACTACCGACGATAATGTATTTCCTCGTGTAGCAACTCCGTCAAAGTTTGACGAAATGAAAAAGAAATCGAACTAACTTCTGATTTGCAGCGCCCCGTTTTGGGGCGCTGCTATTTCTACAAGATTGTTAATTTTACACTCCCTATAACCCAATCAATAGTTTATGAAAAATCTTTTAGGATTAATCCTCCTGCTACTGTCTGTTTCCTTGATGGGACAAGACAAGCAATGGGCCGGCAAGTTTGAACAGCTTGATCAAATGTTGCCTACACCAAACACTTATCGCACGGGCTCAGGCGCACCAGGCCCTAACTACTGGCAACAACGTGCCGATTATGACATTGATGTAGAAATCAATGATGAGACTCAACTTCTCACCGGCAAAGAAACGATTACCTACTACAATAACGCCCCTGAAGTCATGAAGTATGTGTGGCTTCAACTGGACCAGAATAATCTTTCCAAAGGCAATATGACAGATCAAACCAAGACCAGCAGCATTCGCGATTCTACTGCCGCCAAGTTTTTTCCATTAGCCAGCCAGACATACGACTACAAAGGAGGGTTCACCATTGTTTCTGTAAAAGATGCTACAACTGGGAAAGACCTTCCATTTATTGTGAACTACACAATGATGCGAATCGACCTTCCTGCTCCTCTAAAAACAGGCGAAAAATATGCGTTCAAAATCGAATGGAATTACAACGAAAAAGACCGCATGAAATTCGGTGAGCGTGGTGGCTATGAGTATTTTCCGGAAGACGGAAACTACCTCTATACTGAGGCTCAGTGGTTCCCAAGAATGTGCGTGTTCGATGATTACGAAGGCTGGCAGAACAAGCAGTTCCTTGGTCAGGGAGAGTTCGCTTTGACTTTCGGGAACTATCGAGTAAAAATCACAGTACCATCAGATCATATCATTGGCGCGAGCGGCACATTGCAAAACGCCAAAGCTGTATTAACACCAACTCAATTTGAGCGTTTTGAAACAGCAAAGAAAACTTTCGACAAACCTGTACTGATTGTAACACAGGAAGAAGCGGTTGCAAAAGAAAAAGAGCGCTCTAAGAAAAAGAGCACTTGGGAATTCTATGCAGAAAATGTTCGTGATTTTGCTTTTGCCACTTCGCGCAAATTTATCTGGGATGCTATGGCGGTGAAAGTAAATGGAAAAACTCCGCTTGCTGAATCACTCTATCCAAAAGAAGGAAATCCGCTTTGGGGTAAAGAGTCAACGATGGCTATCAAAAACACACTAGAGGTTTATTCTTCACGCACTCTTGACTACCCTTACCCTGTAGCATATTCTGTTCACACTGCAAACCAGGGAATGGAGTACCCGATGATTTGTTTTAATGGAGGTCGCCCTGCAAAAGATGGTACTTATTCTCAGCGCGTATTTGAAGGAATGATTGGTGTGATTGTACATGAAGTAGGTCACAACTTCTTCCCGATGATTGTGAACTCCGATGAGCGTCAGTGGAGCTGGATGGACGAAGGTTTGAACTCGTTTCTCGAACGCGAAACAAAACGCGAGCGCTACCCCAATGTGAATATTGGATGGGGATCGCCTAAGGGCCTGGCCAACTACATGAAGGGCGACAAAAACAGGATGCGCCCGATCATGTGGCATTCAGACAATATACCTGGCGGAGATTTTGGCCCTAACGCCTACGGCAAGCCTGCAGCGGCTCTTACGCTGCTCCGTGAGACAGTGATGGGACCTGAACTATTTGACAAGGCCTTTAAGGAATATGCTCAGCGTTGGGCGTTCAAGCAGCCCAAGCCTGCGGATTTCTTCCGCACCATGGAAGATGCATCAGCGGTTGACCTGGATTGGTTTTGGCGCGGCTGGTTCTATACAGTAGACAACGTTGACGTGGATCTCAGCGATGTGAAATGGTTCCGTGTGAAATCGCAGCAGAAAGACATTGAAAACAAGACCGTAAAAGCCACTCAAGGCGACTTGGCAGCATCTAACAAAGCAGGTGCCACCGATTTCAGCCAGGGCCCACAGGAAATTACTGTATTGGACACCAAGGATAATGGCTATGGTGAATTCCAAAACAGACTGAATGATGCTGATGTACGTGCGAAGCTTCAAGGCAAGAACATTTACCAGCTTACATTCAAAAACAAAGGTGGCCTCGTAACACCAATTATCATTGAGTGGACATTTGCTGATGGCACAAAAGAAGTAGAAAAAATACCAGCCGAAATTTGGCGTATCAATGAAAACGAAGTGAGAAAGGTTTTCATCAAGGAGAAAGAGGTGACCAATATCGTAGTCGATCCTAAGAATGACACAGGCGATGGCAACCTGGCCGACAATACGTTCCCTAAGAAACCGACTGAAAATAAGTTCGACCAATTAAAAAAGAATTGATGGATCAAAAATTAAAATCATAAAAGAGGGCCTTCGGGCCTCTTTTTTTGCGTTACCATCACTAATTCCAGGTGTTAATCACACAAATCAATTTATCAAACCTGGATTTAGGTTCACTCCATATCCGTTCGCGGGATAAATATTGTGATGATACTTCTTGCCTGGTTCTTACGAAAACAAAATGATCTGCTAATTTTGGGGATTGTAATTGTATTTTGCCTCGCTGTCAATTTTACCTTGAAGTGGGCAAAGCAGAAGACTAATCCCGATGGAGCAGAAAATAAAATCAATTGAACAGGAAGTAAATTCATTCCCGATAACCTCGAAAGAGGCGCTCGAAAATTTCCGTTTAAAGTTTATCAGCAAGAAAGGACTTATCCCGTCTCTTTTCGATGACCTGAAAGCCGCTACACCCGATGAAAAGAAAAAGGCAGGAAAGCTCCTCAATGACCTCAAGCAATTAGCTGAAGGGAAGTTCAAAACAACACAAGAGGAACTCGAGAATGCGTCAACCACAACAGGCGAGCAGGTTGACTTATCACTACCTGTTGTTCCCAATACATTGGGTAACCAGCATCCCTTAAGTCTCACACGTTACAGAATTATAGAAGTCTTTGAGAAATTAGGATTCAACGTTGCCGATGGTCCGGAGATTGAAGATGACTGGCATAATTTCACAGCTCTCAATTTTCCGCCCAATCACCCGGCACGCGAGATGCAGGATACTTTTTTCGTTGAAAAGAATCCGGATGTGTTATTGCGAACACATACTTCCAATGTTCAAATAAGGCTTATGAAGCAACAGAAGCCTCCCATTCGCTCGATCATGCCTGGAAGGGTTTATAGAAATGAAGCTATCTCCGCCAGAGCTCACTGCTTTTTTCACCAGGTAGAAGGACTTTATGTAGACAAGAATGTGGGCTTTGCCGATTTGAAACAAACGCTCTATCACTTCGCACAGGAGATGTACGGCAAAGACATTAAGATCAGGTATCGGCCGTCTTTCTTTCCGTTCACAGAGCCCAGTGCCGAGATTGATATTTCATGCCTTATCTGCAAAGGCAAAGGATGCAATATTTGCAAGCATAGTGGCTGGGTAGAAATAGCGGGCTCGGGAATGGTCCACCCCAATGTTCTTAAAAACTGCGGTATTGATCCTGAAGAATACACAGGGTTTGCCTTCGGAATGGGTATCGAACGTGTAACACAGTTGTTGTTTCAGGTGAACGATCTCCGTTTGTATTCTGAAAATGACATCCGCTTTCTCAAGCAGTTTAAAACAGTGATGTAATGAGTGCGATTAAGTCCGTGGGAGTGGTTGGTGCCGGGTCAATGGGACAAGGTATCGCCCAGTCTTCTGCTACCGCTGGCTACGATGTTCTGCTCTGCGATGTAAAGCCGGAAATCCTTGAAAAAGGTATTCAAAACATCACCCGGAATTTAGATCAGGCTGTAGTCAAAGGAAAACTAACTGAGGAAAAAAAGAAAGAAACTCTGGTTCGAATCAGAACGATCTCTCCTGAAAATCTCAAAGCCGATTTAATTATTGAAGCTGTCATTGAAAAGCTTGAATTGAAGCAAAAAATCTTTGCTGATCTCGAAATGATCAATGGCACGCAAACCATTTTCGCTACTAACACCTCCTCTCTTTCGGTGACGAAAATCGCTGCGGGGCTAAATCATCCGCAAAGATTTCTAGGACTCCATTTTTTCAATCCTGCCCACCTGATGAAATTGGTCGAGGTAATCTCTGGTGAGAAGACAGATGAAAAACTGATTCCGGCAATGGCAGGGTTTGTGAAATCCCTGGAAAAAATACCCGTGATTGTGAAAGATTCACCTGGATTTATCGTTAACCGGGTAGCACGGCACTACTATCTTGAATCACTTAAACTTCTCGAAGAAAAAGGAGCGGACATTGGCACGATTGATGCCCTGACGAGATCAGCTGGTTTTAAGCTCGGTCCGTTTGAGCTCATGGATTTAATCGGCAATGATATCAATCTTGAAGTGAGCAGGCAGATGTATGAAGCATTCGGGCAGGCAAAGCGATTTAAGCCAAGCAGTATCCAGGAGGAAAAAGTTAGATCGGGAAATCTCGGAAAGAAAACAGGAAAAGGATATTATGACTATGAAAAAAATTGAGTTCCGATTAATTGTATTCTCGATCTTTTCGCTGCTCAGCATGTCCGGTCAAGCGCAGGCACCATTTCCTGAAATAACGATTAACCTCAATTATCCACAGTTTCAAAAACTCAAACTGGACGGTGGTTTTGTTTACCTGGACAACGGAGGATTGCGTGGTATAATCCTGTATCGCGTTAACGAGAATTCTTACCTGGCTTTTGAGCGTGCCTGTCCTCACCATCCAAGTGAAAGCTGTGCCATCGTCCAGGTGGACGGCTCATCACTGTTTATGGTGGACCGTTGCTGCAACTCAAGTTTTACTTTCTCCGATGGTCAGCCCACAGGAGGGCCTGCACAACGTGCATTAATTCAATACCACGTTGAGCTAAATGGCTCAACGTTGAAAATCACAGACGAAATTATCAACTAGGCTTTTCCGTTCCGCAATCCGCTATTCTTAATGCTGTAGGTGAAATAGATCACCAGACCAATCACCAGCCAGATAGAGGCCACAACCTGTGTCATGGTATCCAGTGAGATGATCAGGACTGTACACACAACTGCTCCCAGGATTGGCACAAGTGGAACTAACGGGGTACGGAACGGTCTTTCAAGTTCAGGGTTGGTTCTGCGCATGATCCAGATACCGGCACACACCAGTACGAATGCAAACAGCGTTCCGATACTGGTCAGATTACCCGTAAGACTTTCAGGGACAAATCCGGCAATCAGACCGGTAAACACCAGCAAGATCAAGTTTGACTTGTAAGGTGTGCGGAAAGTAGGGTGCAGTTCAGAGAATATTTTAGGAAGCAATCCATCATTGGACATCGAGAAGAATACACGTGACTGTCCGTAAAGCATAGCAAGAATTACTGTAGAGAAGCCTGCAAGAATTGCGGCACTAACCATTGTAGCGAGCCAACCGTATCCGGGCATATACTTCATGATTGTATAAGCTACAGAGGCCTCTTTGCCATCTCCCACGAAATCGGTGTATTTAGCAACACCCGTGAGAACGTGTGAGAATAATACATAAAGTATGGTACAAACAACGAGCGAACCAAGAATACCAATCGGCATATCTCGTTTAGGGTTTTTCGTTTCTTGTGCCGCTGTTGAAACTGCATCAAAGCCAATGAACGCAAAGAATACTATTGAGGCTCCGTGAAAAATACCGCCCCATCCGTGATTAAATAAAGGTGCATAAGAATGAACATCTCCATTGGGAGCCGTTATGTCGGGTGCATCTGAAGGAATCAGGAAAGGCACATAGTTAGAAGGATTAACGAACTTCCAGCCGATTCCAATAAAAACTAAAACAATTGTCACTTTGATAAACACAATGATAGCATTGATCATTGCCGACTCTTGTGTTCCCTTAATCAAGATCAGAGTGATGAGCGTGAGCACAAACAAAGCGGGCACATTCAGGATTCCATAAATACCCTCTGCATTGTGCTCCAGAGGAGAATGACACCACGCGTACGGTATCGACCCTCCTAATAAATTATTGAGATACTGGCTCCATGAGATTGCAACCGTGGCCGCACCCAAGGCATATTCCAAAACCAATGACCAGCCAATCGCCCAGGCTACAAGTTCGCCCATCGTAGCATAGGCATACGTGTAAGCACTACCTGCCACCGGTATCATGGAAGCAAATTCAGCATAGCAGAGTCCTGCAAATGCACAGCCCACAGCAGCAATGATAAACGAAATCACTACAGCTGGTCCCGCAGCTTGCCCTGCCGCAGATGCCGTACGTACGAATAAACCGGCACCGATAATTGCACCTACTCCAAGGGCCACCAAGTTGGCAGCTCCCAATGTTCTTTTTAATGCCTTACCAGAATCTGCTGCTTGCGCGAGAAGTTGAGCGATGGGCTTCTTAATGAATAAACTCATGAAAATTTGGTTAAGTCAAAGTTGCCCAAAAGTATAAATTATTAATTGAACTAAAAGGAACTTTTTATATGGCACTTACTTACCTGACTTTGCGGGATTGAACCGGAGACCCACAATTACTTTGCTCTCAACCGGCTTGCCATTTTCAGTGGTGGGTAACCATTTGGGACCATCTTTGATCAACCGAATCAACTCTTCATCGCAGCCGTGGCCAAGGCTTTTAACAACGCGATAACCATCAAAGCTTCCATCAGAGTGTAAATCAAATTCAACTTTAACTTTCCCTTTCACATTATTTTTTAATGCCTCTTCAGTATACCTGACATTTGTATCAAGATATTTACTAAAAGCCCTCCTGCCGCCTATCGGGCTGCCTATATGGATTACCGGTTCCTCTTTTTCATCAGCATCTCTCACCCCACCATAAGCCGTCACAACAACTTCGTTGAGCTGAGTAACATCCTGCTTCATTCGTACATCATCCATCTTATCTTTTCCAGTGGCATCAACTTCCTCCGACTGGAGTCCTATAAATGAAAAAACAAGACGTTCCTGTTCCTCTTTTTTCGGAAGAGTGAAATAACCATTCCCGTCGGTCATCGTGCCTTCCTTTGTTCCTTCAATAGTTACATTCACCCCAGGAAGGGGGGAGCCATCTTCCGCAGATATCACCCTGCCAGTTATAGCTTGCTGTTGTGTTTTCCTTGCGAGCCCTGCTCCTTGTGCCGCAAAGGAGCGTGATACCTCCTCCTTCACTTCTTTCTTTTTTTCAAGTTCTTTCTCTGTCACCTGCAATTCAGGCGCTGGCGCCTCTTTGACTTTGTCTACTACCACAGGAGCTTGTTGTGTCGCCACAACTGATACCTGATCAACTATCTTTTTTTCATCCTCGGCCTGGGCTACCGCAAGGTTAGCGTGGTCATCCAGCTTTGAATCCGATCTGTTGGTTTCTGGCTTTGGAGCTTCTTGTCTGACTGGTTTGCTCTCAGATTTTGTGGCTACTTTAATTTCACCACTGGCAGCTGTCGGTTCTTTCTTTTTAGCCTCTTCAACCGGCTGATTTTGTTCATCCTTTTTAGAGATGGAAGAATCCGCTGGTGAGTTTTTTTCATTTTTCAAGGCCAGGTTTTCTTTTTTTGGAGTCAACTTATAGAGAAGAAAAACTGAGGCCGTCACCAAGACTACTCCGGCGGCTATTCGAAGTGGAGTGAATAATAAACTTCTTCTCTTTTCTCCAGCGATCTTCCGGTTAAGTTCTTCGATATCGCTTGCCAGATTCTCTGCAGATATATTTTCAATTCCCTCCAAGGCATCAGCCAGAAAAGGGTCATTCAAGGCTTTTCTTTCAAGCGCATGCATCTCCTGAGCACTCATTTCGCCGTTCCTGTACCGGATAATATCGTCTTGCCGGTTATGCATTTGTTTCCATGCAGATCTTCAAATTCCTTTTACCATTTTGAATAAAACTCTTTACCTGGTTCATATCAAACTTAGTCACCGTAACAATGTCTTTGTAGCATTTTTCTTCCAAATAAAACAACCGGACACATTGCTGTTGGCCTTCTGCCAGTTTTTCAATGCATTCCTCCATTCGGGCCAAGTCCTCCTCCAGTTCATCTTCCTCAGGCGGATGCAGGAGAAGGTCATTTTCCACAAGGTTATCCGAAATTTCTTCCTTGAATTTACCTTTTTTAGCCCGCAGGTTCATCAAACAGTGATTCCGGGCAGAAACATAGAGCCAGCTCTTAAAATTCTCCACCTCGTGGTGCTGTAATGTCTCTATCAGCTTTTCGAATAGTTGCATCGAAGCATCTTTAGCCTCATCCCGGTCCTTCAGGTATTTCATGCAAACACCATAAACCAGGGAAGTATAGCGGGTGAAAAGCGTCCCAATCAGCGCAGAATCACCCGTCTTTTTATAGCGTTGAATGATTTCGTTGTCAGATTGGAACTCAGGCATCGCGTCAAGTTATTTTTTTTCTGCTGTTTATGGAAATCGAATCGTCACTGCATCCTAAGGGCAAAAGAAAAAATATGAAAGCAAAAATCATTTTACTGGCCCTGGCTTTAATCGTCCTGGCCGGTTTTCGGCCCAACCGGTCTATCGGCGGAAAAGTCACCTCAGCAATTGACGGTTCAAATCTATCAGGTGTAAATGTGGTCTTGAAAGGGACCTCAACAAGCACTGTCACTGACTCACAAGGTAATTATGTAATCATAGCTCCTGATCAAGGAGGCACGCTGGCGTTTTCCTTCATCGGATACAAGCCCAAAGAGATCAAAATTTCAACCAAAACAAGAATTGATGTCGTGATGCAGCAGGAGATATCTCCAGAAGATGAACTTGTAATCGATGGCCCCAAGGTGGTGAAGGAAAAAGATGCGAAGAAAGCGGAATCTAAATCAGTAGTCATCAGGGGCATTTCGAGTTTAAGCGGTCGCGCTGCTGGTGTGCAGATAAACCGGCACAACCAACCTGCCCCTGTTACAATCGGGGGAGAAGCCCAGGAACAATTCAACACGGAGGAATACCAAGGCATCACAGAAAATATCTTTCATGACGCTGTGCACAGTCCACTCTCCACGTTTTCGATAGATGTTGACGCGGCTTCCTACAGTAACGTTCGCCGGTTTATTCAGAACGGCCAGCGTCCTCCGCAAGATGCCGTTCGTATCGAAGAGATGGTCAATTACTTTCACTACGATTATCCTCAGCCTAAGGGTGAAGACCCTTTCTCCATCAACACAGAAATCTCTTCCGCTCCCTGGAATGAAAAACACAAACTTGTGCTCATTGGCTTACAGGGAGAACAAATCCCAACCGAAAAGTTGCCTCCGTCTAACCTCGTATTCCTCATTGATGTCTCTGGTTCAATGAGCGATGCCAACAAATTGCCTTTGCTCAAGTCGTCTTTCAAATTGCTGGTACAGCAATTGCGTGAGCAAGATCACGTAGCCATTGTTGTTTATGCCGGAGCTGCCGGACTAGTATTACCTCCAACCTCAGGTGCTGACAAGAAAAAAATCATCGAAGCACTTGATAATCTTGAGGCCGGAGGATCCACAGCCGGAGGTGCCGGTATTCGCTTAGCTTACCAAATAGCTAAAGAGAATTTTAATAAAGAAGGCAACAACCGGGTGATTCTGGCCACTGATGGCGACTTCAACATCGGTGAATCGAGCAACGGTGCAATGGAAAAACTCATCGAAGAGAAAAGAAAAGATGGAGTATTTCTTACCGTCATGGGATTCGGCATGGGTAATTACAAAGATTCAAAGATGGAGGTATTAGCTGATAAGGGAAATGGGAATTACCTGTACATCGATTCAATTCTTGAAGCTCAAAAAGCGCTGGTGAATGAATTTGGCGGAACGCTTTTCACGATAGCGAAAGATGTTAAACTTCAGATCGAATTCAACCCTGCAAAAGTGCGTGCATATCGATTGATCGGTTACGAAAACCGGATGCTCAAAAGCGAAGATTTTAACAATGATAAAAAAGATGCAGGTGAATTGGGGTCAGGTCACACCGTTACAGCACTTTATGAAATCATCCCCTTAGGCGTTGAAAGTAAATTTTTCAAAGTAGATGAATTGACGTATCAGCAAACCAAACTTGATCCAAAAACATCAGCATCCAACGAATTGATGACCGTAAAATTCCGTTACAAAAAACCCGATGGTGAAGAGAGCAAACTCATCATTCATCCGATGATTGACAGCAATATTTCGTTGGAAAAAACTTCTGACAATTTTCGCTGGGCATCTTCAGTGGCATCTTTTGGAATGATGCTACGTCAGTCCGAGTTTCTCAATGGTTTTTCGGAAGAAGCCATTCTTCGTCTTGCCCAGGGTGCACAAGGTATTGACAAAGAGAGCTACCGGGCAGAATTCATCAGTCTTGTAAAAGCAGATCGCCTCGTGACAACAAAATAAGGGGGATAGAGGGGTGGCTAGAGCTCATCAGTTCGCACTGATGGGCTCTTTATTTTATCGAAGGAGAGAAATGATCCCTTTAAACAAGTTCTTCATTCTCACCGAGAAGCCCAGAACAGGCTCACCCAGCAAACCTTTATAAGGCTCTCCTCTGAATAAGTATTTTGTGCTGAGTGTGCCAGAGGTAATATGCCATTTGGAAATAAACCTGTAATAGCCAGAGTTTTTCTTGACTCTGTTTACAGATTTTGAGCCGAAATGATAAACGCGGCTTTTGCTTACGCCTTTAAATAACCTTACACCAAGGTTCCACAACTTCATCGAAAAGTCCGGATCAGAATACAAGCCTGGTGAAAACTCAGAACTGTAGCCTCCAACCAGGTCCCATATATCAACGTGAACGATGTTCGGTGGCCAGGTTGCTCCGTGCCAATCATTCATCGGCAAGGTGGCAAACTCCTCAAGTAGTTTGGACTCAGTGAAAGTACTGATCGAGTGTCCGTAACTTTTTTGGATTGCGCAGTTACTGCTAAACTCCGGTTCAATTGCAGTAGACGAAAGAAAAAAGTACGGATGCCCAATCGAGTCAATCTCATCTTTTAGAAACTTATCCCATTGCGGGCATACATACATATCGTCATTCATGAAGACGACATAAGAGGTACGGATCAGTGACCTACAGCCGTTAAGCGCGTAGCAAACTCCTATGTTTTTCGCACTGTGCACATAATCCACATCCGGTTGCTCGCTAATCCATTGCAACGTACCGTCACTCCCCTCATTAATGTGAACAATGATCTGATGTTTGAAAGAAGAGTTTTTCCGAATGCTTTCAATGCAAAGCTTCAGATAGGGAAGATTGTTCCACGAAGGAATCAAAATCGAAAACAACTGACTTCCTGAGGCAGTTTTTGCTTTTTTTATTATTTCAATCCCTACAATCTCCTTTTGTGAACCCATAAGGATAATTCTACTACGTTAGATTTTGAAGAATTCCTGATAATAACGCTCTGGCTTCAAATTCAGCCAAGACGCCCGGTTTTTTTCAAAGTCCCCGTAAGTAAATTTATTAATTTCATCCTCAGAAAACTGAAGATTACTTTCAGACCTACCTTTCGTGACAACCCCTAAACCATGATCACAATCCAACACAAATACATTAATATCTTTCCTGAAACATCTGAGGTGTAGGATTGTTTTCCAAACATCCCCGTTCCAATACCCACTGCCTCGCTTTTTCCAATCCTCAAAAGTTCCAGCGTCTTCCTTTGTCTGTGGGTTGCAGTCATGCATGACAATCACCCCATCGTCAGACAAGTAATTAAGTGTATTTTCCACATCTCTCAAAGCGAATTTATATTCGTGCATCCCATCAATGAAAGCGAGGTTGCATTTTTCCTTTGCAAAAACCTGTGCTGCGTCTGTTTTAAAGAATTCATCACTGGTCTTTTCAAAATAACGATTGGCCAGGTTATAAGGATTGCTTATTGTCTTGCCGATTTTTCTCATCGAGTCAAATGCAAAACTAGGATCGACAGCTACTTTAAAAGAGCTTTTGATTCGAAAAAAAACCCGGCCGTTAAAAACACCTATTTCTAGATAATTTTTGAGATTTTTCTTTTTCATTAGCTCCGTCAGAAGCTCAATTCGGTCCATAAAATTCCGGTTTTTGCAATATTACTTCTTTGATAAGTATTTTCCATACCGGGCGGGCATCGGATGATTTTTGTATTATTGTCCTACGATTTTCCCTTCGAATGAAAGTTTGTGGTTTCACAATTATTCGTAATGCTGTCAAGTACGATTACCCGGTGGCAGAGGCAATAAGTTCAATTCTGCCTTTGTGTGATGAATTTATTGTATGTGTAGGTAATTCTTCTGACGACACCCTGCAACTAGTCCGCAATATCAATTCCCCCAAAATAAAGATCATTGAAACGGTATGGGATGACAGCGTCCGGGAGGGTGGCAGAACATTTGCCTTAGAAACGGATAAGGCTTTTCAGGCTATTTCTAGTGATTGCGACTGGGGGTTTTACATTCAGGCTGATGAAGCCGTACATGAAAAGTACTACCCTGTCATTCGAGAAGCAATGGAAAAATACAAGAATGATCAGAGCGTTGATGGATTACTCTTTCATTACAAGCATTTCTATGGATCGTATGATTACGTAGGTGAGTCGTGGAGATGGTATCGGAGGGAAATCCGTGTCATCCGGAATAATAAAAATATTTTCTCCTACCGGGATGCTCAGGGGTTTCGCAAAA